>CAZCXL010000168.1:2826-6053 GCA_964502625.1 uncultured Planctomycetales bacterium
TGAAGCCTTGCAGGCGAAGGTGCGCGCAGTTCAGGCGCGATAGTCGGGGTAGATTGGCCGCAGCGCGCAGAGCGCACGAATCTCGGCGCCGACCGTCTGCGCTACGGTGACGTCTTCGGGCGCGCGCAACACGGCGTCCATCCATCCAGCGATTGCCTGCATGTCGGACTCGCGCAGCCCTCGGCTGGTGACGGCTGGAGTTCCGATGCGGATCCCCGACGTGCGCATTGGCGGTTCGGGATCGAAAGGAATCAGGTTCTTGTTGACCGTGATGTGCGCTCGCCCGAGCGCTGCTTCGGCTTCCGCGCCTGTGAGGCCGGGCCCGCCGGGAGCTCGCAGATCCACCAACATGAGGTGGTTGTCGCTGCCGCCCGAGACCAGTCGGTAACCTCGCTCCTGCAGCGCAAGAGCGAGCGCGGCCGCATTGCGCACGGTCTGCTGCTGATATGCGCGAAACTCCGGAGTGAGTGCCTCGAGAAAGGCGACAGCTTTCGCGGCGATCACGTGCATCAAGGGGCCGCCTTGCACGCCCGGGAATACGGCCGAGTTGATGGCCTTCATCATCTCGGTGCTGTTGCACACGATCGCGCCCCCGCGCGGACCGCGCAAAGTCTTGTGCGTGGTCATCGTGACCACGTCGGCATGCGGAACCGGCGACGGATGCACTCCTCCAGCGACGAGCCCCGCGATATGCGCCATGTCCACCATGAGCTTCGCGCCGACTTCGCGGGCAATCGCGGCGAATTTTTCGAAATCAAGAATGCGCGAATAGGCACTCGCGCCTGCCAGTAGCAAAGCGGGACGCAACTTCAGCGCCTGGGCACGGAGCGCGTCGTAGTCAAGACGCTCGCTGTCACGATCCACTCCATAGTGATGGAATTGGTAATAAATTCCCGAGGCGTTCTTCGGATGACCGTGCGAAAGATGGCCTCCGTGATTGAGATCCATGGCCAGGACAGAGGCGCCTGGAGGCACCAAGGCGATCATCGCGGCCTGGTTGGCTTGCGAGCCACTGGAAGGTTGGACGTTGGCTGCTGCGGCCTGAAAAACCTGCTTCAGTCGCTGGCGCGCGAGATCTTCCACTCGATCCACGACCTCACAACCGCCGTAGTAACGACGGCCGGGATAGCCCTCGGCGTATTTATTGGTGAGAGTGGAGCCCATCGCCTCGATCACGGCTGCGCTTGCCTGATTCTCACTCGCAATCAACTCCAAGCCTTCCTCCTGCCGCCTCCACTCGGCGATCAGCAGCGCCCCGATCTCCGGATCGGCCCGGCGGACGCGTTCGTGGAGCGGTGAGGTGGAGCTGGCAGGTACGGAGTTCATCGGGTGACGCTTGGGATCCCTCCGCCTAGGATAGTGGAGCCGAGATGCAATCCTCACGTCGCCTCTTCACCGTTTGCGCGCTCCTTGCGCTCCTTGGTTGCTCAAAAGACGCAGACTCCGGCGCCACGACAGCGAAAGTCGCGCATCCCCTACTCGCAGAACCGGCTTTTCTCGATCTCGGCTACGTGACTTTCGGCCAGCGTCGTGAGAGCACCTGGAAATTGCGCAATCAGTCCAGCGAGACTCTGACGATCGTGCGTATCGGCCCGCTTGGCTGCCAGTGTGCCGATGCCACTCTCGTGGTGGGCGGCTCAGGTCGTAACCTCAACGTGCGCGATGGCCTGCCAATCTCCGTTCCGCTGGCTCCGGGCGCGACTGCGGAGTTGCACTTCATCCTCGACACGGCGCGTTATCGCGAGCCGGTCTCCCGCAAGGTGGGATCGATTCCCATCTTGTTCGAAAACGCTCCGCCTCTCCTGTTGGAATGGGCGGTAGACATCTGGACTCCCTTCATGATCGAGCCTTGGGGCCTTGAGCTTGGAGAAGTCGGTGTGCGTGAGCGCGCTCAAGGCCGTGTACTCGTTCAGGCACACGACGACGAAAAGTTTGGCTTGCACGTGGACTCGAAAATCGAGGGTTGGATCCTCAAGAGCACCCGGTTGTCGGCGCCTGGCGACCCGATGCTCTATGAAATCCACGTCACCACTCCGGCGGAACTCCCCGAGGGTGGATTCTCCCGCGAATTCATGTTCCTCACCGACCTGGCCGGTGCTCCGCCCGTGCGCTTCACGGTGAGTGGAATCGCACGTCCGGACCTCAGCGTGAGTCCCACGCGCATTCTTTTCGATCCGGCGCGAGGACAGAACGTGGCAAGCCTGACGTTCGCGCATCGTGCGGAGGGCGGGCTCGTGAAGCTTCTCGAAGTGGAGGATCTGCCTGAAGGGATCAGCGTGGAATCCTTGGACGCGGAACCCGCGGCGCGACGCAGTCTCAGTTTGAGATGGAAAGGCGCGCCTCCTGCGGAGACTATCCGCGGCAAATTCAAAATTCGCACTGGCGACGCCGAGCGTCCCGTGATCGAAGTGCCCTGGACCGTGCTGCACGCAGGGTCCACGGATTCCTAAACTCCGTCCATGCACAAGTTGCACTCGGGATGGTTGCTGGTTGCGGCCTTGAGCACGCTGGCCTGCGGCAAGCAGCCCACGGGCCGCTACAACGTAGTGCTGATCAGCTTGGATTCGACGCGCGCGGACCGCACGGGCCCGTATGGGCACAAGCCGGAGTTTTCACCTGAGATTCCCGTCACCCCGAGCCTCGATCGCTTGGCGGCGAGCGGCGTCACTTTCGAAGATGCCTGGAGCACGAGTTCTTGGACTTTGCCGGCGCACGTGGCGCTGATGACGGGGCTCAATGATCGTGCCCATGGAGTCGAGAATGACGACTTCGCGATTGACCCGCTACACACCACCTTGGCTGAGGTTTTCCAGCGAGATGGCTACGCGACTGGCGGCGCCTATTCCGGTCCGTTCCTCGACCCGAAATACGGTTTTGGCCGCGGCTTTGACGAATTTCGCTCCGGCATGACGTCGCCGCAGGACTTCGCACGTCTCGTGCAGAAGGAGAATCAGAAACGGCGCGCTGCTGGACAGCCGCCGCTCACCGCGGAGTTCGTCAAGCAGATGCGAGACCGGCTCTCGCATTACGATCTCACCAGTCCGCGCGTGAACGCCTTCGCGCGCGACTTCTTGGACAAGCACGCGGACCAGCGCTTCTTTCTTTTTCTTCACTACTTCGACGCCCACTACGACTATCTGCCTGAGCACGGGGATCCTGCGCTGCCCGCGCGCTTCGATCCGGGTTATCGAGGCAATTACCATGGCGAAAATTGGTACTTCGACATC
>CAZCXL010000169.1:0-6033 GCA_964502625.1 uncultured Planctomycetales bacterium
GACCTTCGCATTGCGAACGCGACGCTCTCCCAACTGAGCTACGTCCCCAACCGGTATGAGGGGGCATAGCATACCGACGCCGCTAGTCCCGTCCATGACCCGCCTACTCGTCGCCGCGTTGCCTTTCGACGTCCGTCCGGACGCGCCGGAGCGCAACGTCGAACGCGCGCTCGCGGGCGTGGATGCAGCGTCCGACGCCGGCGCGCGGCTGCTCTGCCTTCCGGAGAAGTGGACCACATCCTTTCGTCCGCATTACGATCACAACGCGCGGAAGGCGAGTGAATCGGCGCTCGCCGCGGTGCACGCGCGGGCGCTGGCGCGCGGCGTGGTGGTGGTCGGTTCCGCTCCGGGCGGCGGCACGGCGCGCAAGCCCGCGAATCAGGTCCACGTGCTCGGACCGGGCGGAGATCGCCGCCCCTATGAGAAGTTGATGCTGTTCTCGCCGACCGGCGAAGCTCGTCAAGTGGCGCGCGGCACGATCCTGCCACCGGTCTTGCAACTCGCAGGCATCGGCAAGGTGTGCGTGGTGGTTTGCTACGACCTGCGATTCCCCGAGGTGACGCGCGCGGCGATGCATGGCGGCGCAGATCTGCTGCTCGCGCCCGCGCAGTGGCCGACTCCGCGCGCCGAGGTTTGGGAGTTGCTCACCCGCGCGCGCGCGGCGGAGAATCAGCAGTGGGTATTGAGTTGCAATCGCGCGGGGCGCGCCAGCCTGGGCGACGGCCGCCCGGCCATGGAATTTCCGGGTACCGCGATCTTGTGCGATCCGTTCGGCCGCGTCAGCGCGCGCAGCCGCGGCGGCCGACTCCTGGTGGCAGAGATCGATTGGGAGCTTGCTCGCGATGTCCGGAAGCAGGTCCCGTGCGCTCGGGATCTGAAGCGCGCAGGACTGTGGCCCGAGTCAGAACCGAGTTAGAATGGTGCGCCCTTTGCTGGCGTCATCATGAATGAAATCTTCCTCGCGGGCGCCTGTCGTACTCCGATCGGCAAATTTCAGGGAGGCCTGTCCTCCTTCCGCGCGCCGGAACTCGGCGCAATCGCGGTCCGCGAAGCGCTGCGCCGCGCCGGCGTGGCCGCCGATCAAGTCGACGAGGTGATTCTTGGCAACGTGCTGCAGGCGGGCCTGGGGCAGAATCCCGCGCGGCAAGCCGCGCGATTCGCGGGCGTGCCGGACGCCGTGCCGCCCTTCACCGTCAACATGGTGTGCGGCTCGGGTTTGAAGTCGGTGATGCTCGCGGCGCAGGCAATCCGCACCGGCGACGCGCAACTGATCGTGGCCGGCGGGATGGAGAGCATGTCCAACGCTCCGTATCTGATGCCGGCGGCGCGCAACGGCGCTCGCTTGGGCGACGCGAAATTGGTGGACGCCATGATTCACGACGGCCTGTGGGACTTCTACTCGGATCAGCACATGGGCCTGACCGGGGAGTTGGTCGCCAAGGAGCACGGCGTGGATCGCGCCGCCCAGGACGCCTTCGCCGCCGAATCCCATGCGCGCGCCGCCGCCGCGCAAGCCGCCGGACGCTTCGACGCCGAGATCGTGCCGGTGGAAGTCAAGCAGCGCAAAGGCGATCCCATCCAGGTCACGCTCGATGAAGGCATCCGCGCCGACACGACCGCCGCTGCGCTGGGCAAGTTGCGCGCCGCCTTCCAGAAAGACGGCAGCGTGACCGCCGGAAATGCTTCCCAAATCTCCGACGGTGCCGCCGCGGTGGTGGTGGCAAGCGCGGAGGCGGTGAAGCGGCTCGGCCTCAAGCCTCTGGCGCGGGTCACCGGCTATGCGGCCGGCGGCATGGCCCCCGAGTGGGTCATGATGGCGCCGAAGGTCGCGGTGGAGAATTGGGAGAAGAAAACCGGCCTGAAGCGCGCGAACATGGACCTCTATGAAGTGAATGAGGCCTTCGCGAGCGGTGCATGCGCACTGCAAAAGACCCTCGGCCTCGATCCGGCCAAGTTGAACGTGAACGGCGGCGCGGTGGCGCTTGGCCATCCGATCGGCGCCAGCGGCTGCCGGATCCTGGTCACGCTGCTGCACGCGCTGCAGCAACGCGGCGGCAAGCGCGGTTTGGCCACCCTCTGCCTCGGCGGCGGCAACGCCGTGGCGCTCTCCGTCGAAATGGTGTGAAACGATGAGTGAAATCCTGAACGTGACAGTGATCGGTGCCGGAACCATGGGGAACGGCATCGCCCAGACCTTCGCCTCCTCCGGCCATGCGGTCATGCTGGTGGACGTCGGCTCGGCCGGGCTGGAGCGCGGCATGAAGGCGATCCGCGGCTCGCTGGATCGCTTCGTCAAGAAGGGCACTCTGCAGCAGGCCGACTCCGACGCGATCTACGCCCGCGTAAAGCCGAGCGGGGATCTCGCCGTGGCGGTGAAGCACGCCGACCTCGTGATCGAAGCCGTGTTCGAAAAGGAGGAAGTGAAGAAGGAAGTGTTCCGTCAATTGGATGCACACGCCCCGGCGGGTTGCATTCTGGCGTCGAACACCTCGTCGATCTCGATCACGGCAATCGCCACCGCCACCAAGCGGCCGCAGAGGGTGATCGGCATGCACTTCATGAACCCGGTGCCCCTCATGAAGTTGGTTGAGATCATTCGCGGCGAGAAAACTTCCGACGAAGTCGTGGCGCGCACCAAGGCGATTTCCGAATCCGTGGGCAAGACGGTGGGGGTGGCGCAGGATTACGCCGGCTTCATCTCGAACCGGGTGCTGATGCCGATGATCAACGAGGCGGCTTTCTGTCTGCACGAAGGCGTGGCCACGCGCGAAGACATCGACGTGATCATGAAACTCGGCATGAATCACCCCATGGGCCCGCTGGCCTTGGCCGACTTCATCGGCTTGGACGTATGCCTGAACATCCTGGACTACATGCAGCAGGAGTTCGGGGATCCGAAGTTCCGCGCCGCGCCCAATCTGCGCCGCATGGTGGCGGCCGGCAAGTTGGGAAGGAAATCCGGCGAAGGCTTCTACCGCTACGAGGCATAGCGCCCCGGGTGGGCCGGCTACTGGCCTGCGTAGCCCATCTTCTTCAGCATGGTCGACAACGCGTCGCTCAGGCTGATGCGCACGCGTTGCGGCCAAGTGTCCCGCTTCAATTCATCCTCTGCGGCGAGCGCCAGTGCGGGCGGCACGGGAGCCAACGACACCAGTTCGCAAGGGTCGGCGCGCAAGTCGAAGGCGCGCAATGCGGCGGCGTGCGCGCCGTCCTCGCTCCAGGTGCCGATCCATTGGAATCCGGCGCTCCGAACTCCGGCTTCATGACTCTGCGCTGAGGAGATTCGGCGCTCCGGCGCAGAACGCGTCTGCAATGCGGAAGGCGCGCGCGCTCCGTTCGGGAGCGCTCCACTCGCGGGCACGAGCACCGGCACTCCGCTCATGGCGGGCGGCACGGACAATCCGGCCAGCGTCAACAGCGTGGGGGCGACATCGGCCAGACTGGGAATCCATCCCAATTCTCCCGGCGGGACGTTCGCGCCCCAGAGCAGGAAGGGCACGCGCAGATTCTCCTGCCACAGTCCGTTTGCGTGCTCCATCAGTCCATGCTCCCCGAACATCTCTCCATGATCTGCGGTGAGCAGGAAAATGGTGGGCCGTCCGCTGGCCTCCACTGCGGCGACGTAGCGCCGCAGACAATCGTCCACGTACATCACTTCTTCGAGATAAACCAGACGGCAGTACTCCGCCGCGCGGCGCGCAATCTCTGCGTCCAGGCCGTGCAGAGCCGTCTCAATCGCTTGGGCGTGGCTGCCGTGCAAGATCGCCTGTTCGTTCGGCACCATTTCCGGCGGCAAGCCGCTGCCTGCGCCCGCCGACAGCCGACCGCGCCATTCCGACGGCGGCGCGTAATCGGTGTGCGGGTCCATGAAGTGCACGAACTGAAAAAAAGGACCTTCGCCGCGTTGCAGCTCCGCGAGTTGCGCCTGCGCGGAGGCCAGAGTGCGCGCACCGAGCGGAAGCGCGTTGTCCGCCCACTGCCCGCGGAAGAAGAGACGCGCGAAGCCTTGCGCGGTCCACCGCTCCGGCATACAGCGGCCCAACCAGGTGTGGTGATCCAGCCACGGCGTCATGATCAACCCGAAGGTGGCAAGCGCGATCGGCGCTTCACTGAAGGCGTCGTAGCCGCGGTCCATGCCGTGGATGCGGCCGATCAGTGCGTTGGTGACGGTGGCGCCGGTGCGGTAGCCCGCGTCGCGCAACTCTTGGGCCAGAAAACGGATCGCCGGATCTGGAGACTCTTCGTTGCTGCGCACTCCGTGCGCGAAGGCGTCAAGCCCGCCGAGCATGCCGACGTGGCCCGGCAGCGTTTGATCGCTGGAGGAAAGGGCGTAGGTCGCCCACAGCGCGCGACCCTCACGCAGGGATTGGACGAAGGGCACCGGCGCGCTGGGCACTTCCGGGCGCGCAGGATCAGGAATCAGCGCGTCGGCGCGCAGAGTGTCCACCGAAATCAGCACGAGATCCGGGGCGTCGCGCGGGGTGACGGGCCGCTCTCCGCGCGCAAGGAGGTCGTGCTCTGCGGCGAGTGCGGCGCCGGAGCGCACGTCGGGCAAGGAGTGCGGAAGCAGCACTCCGAACACCAGCACTGCGGCGGGCACGGAGGCCACCCCGGCGGCAAGTCGGAGCGAGGGGCCGGGCCGAAACTTCCAGTACACCAGCAGCGCGACGATCATCGAGGCCGAGTGAGCGAGCGCGATGGCGAGCGTGCTGTCGCCTACCTGCATGAAGGAGTGCATCCAGGGCGCTGCGCCGATGAACACGCCGAGCGCCATGCCCGTGGAGGGCTTCGGTGGTACGCGACCCAGAAGCGGCAGGGCCAGCAACAAAACCAGCGTGCAGAGCGTCCACGCGCCCAAGATCGAGAAAGCCATCACGGGCCAGCGCAGCAGCGGCGCAGGCATGCCTGGCTGCAACCAGCCGTCGGCGAGCGCGAGCAGGCCGCTGGCGGCTGCTGTCGCGAGTCCGCAGTGCAGCCAGCCGCGCGCCGGGCTCGATGCTTCCGCGCTCATGCGTTGAAATTCTATCCGCAGGAGGGGCGCGTTAGAATGGAATCCCTTTCTGGCGCATAAGAACATGCCCGGAAGCGCGTCATGCAATTCGCCCTGACCGAAGAACACGAGATGATCCGCGCTTCGGCGCGCGAATACGCCGATCGGGTGCTCCGGCCGCACGCGGCCCGCCTGGACGCGGAAGAAGCCTTCCCGGTGGAGGCCATCCAAGCAGCCGCGCGCGCGGGCTTTTTGGGCCTGACGGTGCCCGAGGAGTACGGCGGAGCCGGGTTGGGCAATCTGCACGCTGCCCTGTTGCTGGAAGAAGTGAACGCCGCCGACGCCTCGGTGGGGGTGACGATCTCAGTCCACCTTTCGCTGATGAGTTCCATGCTCAGCAAGCACGGCAGCGAAGATCAGAAGCGACGCTGGTTGCCGCGACTCGCCAGCGGCGAACTGCTGGGCGCCTACTGCCTCACCGAACCGCAAGCCGGCTCCGACGCCGCGAGCCTGCGCACCACCGCGAAGCGCGTGGACGGCGGCTGGCGGCTCACTGGAACCAAGGCGTGGATCACCAGCGCCACGCACGCCGGGCTGTTCGTGGTGTATGCGGTGAGCGACGCAGCCGCGAAGAAGGGCTACGGCATCAGTGCGTACTTGGTGCCGGCCACGGCCCAAGGCCTGACGGTCGGAAAGAAGGAAGAAAAAATTGGGCATTCGCGCCTCTTCCACGACGGAGTTGATTCTCGAGGACGTGTTCGTGCCCGACGCCGACCTCATCGGTCCGGAGAACGAAGGCTTCAAGATTGCGCTCGACACTCTGGACGGCGGCCGCATCGGCATCGCCTCGCAGGCGCTCGGCATCCACCGCGCCTGCCTGGACGCGAGCGTGAAGTATGCCCAGGAGCGCGAGCAGTTCGGCAAACCGATCGCGCGGTTCCAAGCCGTGGCGTGGAAGCTGGCGGACATGGCGACGGAACTCGAGGCCGCGCGTTTGCTCGTGCACCGCGCCGCGTGGTTGCGCGATCAAGGACTGCCCTGCA
>CAZCXL010000170.1:0-5955 GCA_964502625.1 uncultured Planctomycetales bacterium
CGGGTGAAGCCGCGCGCCTCCTGGGCTGGCCGGAGGGGGGGGGACGCGTTCAGTCCGACCGCCCTGCGGCGCTCGCAGCGCTTTGCGCGCTCACGCCCGCAGTGGTCCTGCTCAAAGGCGCGGGCACTCTGGTCGGTCACGGTGGGCTCGAAGCATGGCGCAACTCCACCGGCAATCCGGGACTCGCAACTGCGGGGAGCGGAGACGTGCTCTCCGGACTCGCGGGAGCGCTGCTCGCGCGCGGCCTCGAAGCCTGGGATGCTGCGCGTCTCGCGGCGTGGCTGCACGGCCGCGCCGCCGATCTGCTCGCAGAGCGAATCGGCGAGGATGCGCTGATTTCCTCGGATCTGGGACGCGCGCTCGGCGCCGCCTTCCGAGAACACGCGGCACTCGTCAGTCGGAGGAAGACTTCGTGTTGATTGGAATCCTCTGTCTGGGTTTGCATTTTCAAGCACCGGCGGATCCGCGCGATTGGATTCACGACGGCTTTCGCGGACCCCCGGAGCCGTCCCTGCGCGAAACTTTGTCGCCGGAACTGCAGCTCGCCTTCGATTTGGCTCTACTCGTGCCGGAGCGTACGAGCGGGATCGTCACTCCAGAGGAAATGCGCGCCGCCGCCGCCGCCCGCGCCCTCGAGGCATGGATCGAAGGCGGGCCCGGCGCTCGCGAAGCCGAAGTCGAAGCGCGGCTGACAGGTGTGATTGGGGCTGCGGGGGCGCAGCGGCTGGCGGAAGCGCTGCACGGCGAGAGCGCAGTCCCCGGCGAGGACGCGCTCGCAAGCCTATTGAAATCCGTGCCACTCGCGGATTCCGCTCCCTCGATCTTGGCGGTGGCGCTGGATCGTGAAGTGCATCCGAGCGTGCGGGGTGATCTCGCAGTGCATTTGATTCTGGCCTTTGGACGCCCTGCGCTCGACGCGCTCGATCCGGTGTTGCAGCCCGATGAGGACGATCGCTTGCTGCGCCAAGTGTTCACGGCATGGCGCACGGTGGTCAACTTGGAGGACATTCCGCGATTGGAGCGCATCGCCCGCGAGAGTCGCGGAGCTGCTGCTCAATACGGACTGCAACTCTGGGCGCGCATCGAGCCGGATGCGCAGCGCAGACTCGCGATTTATGACCTCGCGCTGCAAGCACCCGGCGGGTATGCCGCGCTCGCGATCGAGTGCTTGGCCGAGGGCGGGCCGGATCCCATCATTGCGAACCGCTTGCGCAGCCTGCTCCGCGCAGGATCGGCGAGTCAGCGCGGCCTCGCCTTGCGAGCGCTTGCGCGCTTCGCCTCCCACGAAGCGGTGCTCGAGGAATATCGCAGTCTTCCGGAAGAGCCGAACGTCGCCGCCGCAAGTTGGTGGATGCCCGTGCTTGCGCAGTCGCCGCTTCCTGAATCACAGGAAGCTGCCGCGCTCTGGCTCGCCCGCGGTGGATTCACGCGTGGCGCGACGGCCTTGACCGTGACGCGCAGTCTTGCTGGCAAGGACGCATTGCTTCCCATGCTCGGGGCATTGCTCGGTGACGCGGAAGTCCCGTCATCAATCCGTCTCGCGATCGCGGTGGCCAGCGCCGAGAAGAGTCCGGATGCCCTGCAGTATCTGCAAGAAGTCGCTCGCAAGGGCAGCGGCTTCGAGCAGCATCAGGCGGTACGCGCATTGGGAGCGAGCGGCGGGCTCGAGGACCTTGAGTGGTTTGGAGTGCTCGCGCGCGGGGTGGAGTTCGACATCGAGGTCCGCGCTGCCGCCTTGGAGATGCTGGTCCTGCGCGGTGCCGGCGATGCGCTCCTGAACGAGTGGCTGAGTTCTCCGCCCGTCGAATGGGAACTGTTGGAGGGTCTGGTCCGTCGCGCGATCGAACATGGCAGTCCGGAGCAGCGCGACACCGCCCTCGCCCTCGCACGCACTGGCGGCGGCTTGAGTGATCCGGACAGTCAGCGCGCGCTGCGCATCGCGTCATGGTCAGCGCTGGCCGATCGCGGTGAAATTCGCGGCTTCGCTCTGCTCGCGCAGGAATGCATGGAGCTGTTGGAGCGGCTGGAACCGGAGGGGCGCTCTGCACGCGAAGATTGGAAAGATCTCTTCGACCGGCTGCATGATTGGCCGGATATCGAAGGGATCAGCACTCCCGCTCGCACCTTAGTGGCGCCGATCAGCGCGCGCCCGGCCTCGATGGCGCTGCGCGATTGGGATCCTTTGCTGACTTCTCCGGAAGTCTTGTGGGTGGCTGCGGCGCTCTGGAGCAGCGTGGATCCCGAACAGGCCGTGGCATGGCTCGAAACGCTCGACGCGCTCGAACTCTCGCCTGCGAACCGCGTGCGCGTGCAAGGGCTGCGCGCCGCACGGGCTCGCCAGCCACTTATCGAGCGCGAGAGCCTGCGCCAACTTCTGCAAAGTCCTGCCTTGTTGCGCGGACATCCGCTCTATCTTGCGCAGGCCTTTGCGCCTGAAGGCGCGCGCTGGACTCTCTTTCACGACAAACTCGCGGAGCGTGAGATCCTCGCCGACGCGCGTTGTCAGCCTCCGGCGGAAGCTTTGCGTCGGCTCAGCGCCTTGGAATCCGGCTACGTGGAGGTGGACATACTCCACCGCGCCGCACGCTTCGCGGCGGGAGAGCCGGAAGGCGCTGCGGTGGCCTTGCGGCTTGCCGAACGCGGGCTGGCACTCCATCCCTTGCACGCCGACCTTGCGCTCTTGCGCGCGGAACTCTTGGAGCGGACGGGGCGCGCTCAGGTGGCCCCAGAGGCTTGGAGGCTGGTGCTGCGGTTGGCGCCACCGGGCTACGTGCAACACGAGATCGCGCGCGAGCGCTTGCAGGCCCTCGAAGAGAACTAGGCCGCGAGGCTGAACTCTGAGTGCGTGTCCGCGTTATCCTGAAATGATGCGCATCGGCTGGGGAATGGGGGCATTGGTGGCTGGACTCCTCGGAGTCTGGTCGGGCGGGGCCGCGTGGAGTGAGCGATCGGAGCCAATCCTTGAGACTCAAGAGCCGGGCGCCTCGTCCGCACCCGCTGGCCAGGCGGAGTTGCTCGCCCAGTTCGCGGAGCAGGGAGTGGTTGTGGATCTGGAGCGCCATTCCATTCAACTGCAAGGAACGCTCAGCGTGCTCTACGAGGCGCTGGAGTACCTGCTGGTGATCCAGCCTCAGGGCAAGGACTACGAGTCGCTGCTTTACTGCGAGAACGTTTCGGCAGAAGCTCTCAATGCCGCCATGCTGATGTTGGGCGTCCAGAAGGGAATCAATGGCCGCGTCACGGCCGCCGACCCAGCGCCCACCTTGGAGGAGATCCAGAATGGTGCAGATCCCTCCGTCGTCCAGCCGGCGAGTGGAGACGGTTTCTACCTCTACGTCTCTTGGGAAGAGGAGATCATGGGTCAGATCGAGGCCTTCTGCTACCGCGCCGAAGACTTGGTGATCAACGCGCGCACCGAGGGCACGTATCAGCGCGGCAAGTGGGTTTATCTGGGTTCACGGTTCTTGAAGCCGCACCGCGACGCCAAGGAATTCTTTGCGGCCCAGGGCGAAGGCAATCTCATCAGCCTGTGCATCTTTGAACCCGCGAATCATCTCCTGGCAGGCGCCGATCCGGACAGCGATGACGAGCAGGTGTGGTATCCCAACGTGTTCCTACTCCCGCCGGTGGGCCATCCGGTGCGGATCACGCTGACGCGGGAGCTGCTCACCGGCCCTTTGCAGTAGGCCAGGTCCGCGCGATTCCTGGGCGGAGGGATGGCGCGGCGGCCTACGCAGGGGGAGAATGAGCCTCGCTCTTCGGAGCGCCACCGCAGTGAGCCCGGATCCCGAAAAGTTCGGTTTGTTCCTCGTCGGCGCGCGCGGCGCGATCGCGACCACCATCCTGCACGGCCTCGAGGCATTGCGCAGTGGGACACCGCCGATCGGCCTCGTCACGGAGACCGACGTGTTCCGCGGCGAGCGATTGGCCGACCCGGCACGTTTTCGCTGCTTGGGCTGGGACGTGGCCGGCAACGCGCATCGTTCTGCCGAGGACATGTCGCGCACCGGAGTGCTGCCGCGTGATTTGGTGGAGTTGGCTGCGGCGCTGCGTGACCGCTTCGAGATGGACATCGCCCCGGGCATTCCTGAACCCGAAGACGAAGATCTGGTGGATCGCGCTGCCGCCGAGCGTTTGGCGCTGCCGCCGGCGCGGCAAGTGGACGAGTTGCGCGCAGATCTGCGTCAGTGGTTGAAGGAACCGCGGATGCGGCGCGGCGTGGTGGTCTATCTGGCCTCCGCTGAGCGCGCGCGCCAACTCCCTTTGGGTTGGGATCAGGAAAGCGCGGAGCCCTTAGAGTTGTTGGAGATCGCACCCTCGACGATCTCGCGCTCCTTGCTGTACGGGACCGCAGCGGTCGCGGAAGGTCTTCCTTTCATCAATTTCACTTCCGCGCCAGGCGCAGCGGTGCCGGCGTTGGCGGGCTATGCGCGTCGACGCGGCGTGCCGGTGTTTGGCAACGACGGAAAGACCGGTGAAACCTTGCTCAAGACCGCGCTCGCGCCGATGTTCCGCGACCGCCATCTGAACGTGATGTCTTGGGAGGGCTACAACATGCTCGGCAACCGGGATGGCGCCGCCCTGACCGATCCGCTGCGCGCGCTCGGCAAGGTCGCGAACAAGGACGCGGTGCTGCACGAAATCTTGCCGAATCCGCGCTTGCACACCGGCGTCCGGATCGACTTCGTGCCGAGCCTGCACGATTGGAAGACCGCGATGGATTACGTTCACTTCGAGGGCTTCCTCGGCGCGCGGATGTCCTTGCAATTCACTTGGCACGGCAGTGATTCGGCGCTGGCGGCGCCGCTGGTGATTGATCTCGCGCGCATCGCCATGCTCGCGCAAGATCGCGGCGAACGCGGACCGTTCGCGCCGGCCGCGGCCTTCTTCAAGAATCCGCTCGGCACTCGGGAGCAAGATTTCCATCGGCAGATGGTGCTGCTGCGCTCCTGGGCCCAGGGCGATTGACGCAGTCCGTGCCCGACCTCCGCGTCGAGGAACTTGATTTCCCGCTGCCGGAGGCGCTGATCGCGCGGCATCCGCCCCAAGAACGGCGCGATGCGCGTCTGTTGGGGATTGAAGGCGCGGGTGCGCCGACCCAAATTCCGCGGCATCTCACCCATCGGGGAGTGGATGCGCTGCCCGCGCTGTTGCGTGTCGGTGACTTACTGGTGCTCAATGACACGCGAGTTCTGCCCGCGCGTCTTGCCCTGCGCAAAATGAGCGGCGGTCTCGTCGAGGGACTCTGGCTTGCGGAAGAAGCGCAAGGCCGCGCGCGCCTGATGCTCTCCGGCGGTCGCTTACGGGAAGGTTTATTTCTGCATGCGGAGCCAGGAGGCCGGCTCCGCCTTTTGGAGCGACGCGCCCGTGGCGAATGGCTTGCCGAGATCGTGAGCGAGACGGGCTGCGGCTGGCATGAGTGGTTGGTGCGTAACGGCTGCACTCCATTGCCTCCCTACGTGCGGAGGTTGCGCACCGTGCTCGGGGAGCCCGAAGACTCCGCGGAAGATCGCGCGCGCTATCAGACCGTGTGGGCGCGAGTCGAAGGTTCCGTCGCGGCTCCCACGGCGAGTCTGCATTTCGATGAAGCCGCGCTCGTGGATCTGCGCGCGGCAGGAATTGAGATCGCGTGGCTGACTCTGCACGTCGGGCAGGGCACCTTTCTTCCCGTGAGCGCGCCAAGGCTGCAGGACCACGCCATGCACGAAGAGCGCTTCTCGATTCCGGAAGCAACTGCGCGCGCCGTAGAGACCTGCCGCGCGCGCGGCGGCAGGGTGGTTGCCGTCGGCACCACGGCCTGTCGCGCGCTGGAGGCTTGGGCGCGGGGGGAACAGGGCGCCACACGACTCCTGATCGCGCCGGGATACGAGTGGCGCGTTGTGGATGCGCTGCTCACCAACTTTCACACTCCACGCAGCACCTTGCTCGCGCTCGTGGCCGCTTTCGCGGAACGGC
>CAZCXL010000171.1:0-5929 GCA_964502625.1 uncultured Planctomycetales bacterium
TGCTGAAGCGCGGGGCTCGCGCCGTATTGAACGGTGTCGATTTTCAGTTGCAGTGCGAGGAACGGGTCGCGATTGCGGGCCGCAGCGGTTGCGGCAAGACCACGTTTTTGCGGGTCCTTGCCAGGCTTGAGCGCGCGGAGAGCGGTCGCGTGCGCGTGGCAGGCAGCCTCGCCAGCGATGGAACCCGCGAAATCCTTGCACCCTGGCAGCGCGGCCTGCAACTCGTCTTTCAAGATCTTGGACTCTGGCCGACCCGCACCGTGCTGCAGAACGTGTCCGATGTTTGCCGTTTCCGCCACTCCAAGAATCCGCGCGAGGAATCCCAAGAACTGCTGGAGCGGCTTGGTCTCGGCGCGTACGCCGCCCGCTTGCCGGGCACGCTTTCCGGTGGAGAGGCGCGACGACTCGCTTTCGCGCGAGCGCTCGCCGCGCAACCACGGATCTTGTTGCTCGACGAGCCGTTCTCGAGCCTCGATCCCGAAGGGCGCCTCGAGGGATTCAATCTTCTGAACGAAGCCCTGCGCGCAAGCCCGGCCGCCGTGGTGCTCGTGAGTCATGATCCCGAGGAAGCAGCGATGCTGGGTGGGCGCCGCCTCCACATGGTGGATGGAGTGTTGAAGGAATGAGCCAAGGTCGAGTACCGCTTGCCGCCCTACCGGCGATCCTGCTCGCCGCAGCGGGAATCGCCGCCTTGGTGTTCCTGCTCCGTCCTCCCGTGGCCGTGGAGCCGATGTTGATTGAGAATTCAGAGCAGTGCCTCGCCTGCCATGCCGACCTTGCCGCGGAATGGAACGCCTCGCACCATGCCTTGGCCTTCGTCAATCCGGAAGTGCGCAAACTCTCGAACGACTTCGCCAACCAGGAGTGTCTGGCCTGCCATGCGCCTCGTCCCGTGCTCGAGTTCGCCCCGGGAGACCGCGTCCTCGCGCGCCAATCCGGACGCGGCTCAGGGGTGGATTGCCTTTCTTGCCACTTGGGAAGCGAAGGCCGCGTGGCGACTTCCAATCCCGATCCTTCCAGCAGCGCACCTTGTCGCCCGCGCTTCGAGGCGCGCATGGCTTCGGTGGAGCACTGCGCCGCTTGCCACAATCCGCACACCCCCGTGGATCAATGGCGTGCCGCTCCCGAGGAACGCCGCGGCGAGAACTGCCTCGCTTGCCACATGCCCGAGGTGCGACGCGAAGCGGGCCGGGTTGGACGTGATCACAGTTTTCGCGCCTCGCACGATCTTGTTGCGCTGCAGTCGGCGGTGCGACTTGCAGGAGGCAACGACGCGGAGGGAGTCTGGGTAGAAGTGGAGAACAGCGGAGCCGGTCACCACTTCCCCACGGATGAGCGCTCACGCGCTGCGGACGTGCAAGTCCGCTGGCAAGATGGACAAGGCGGATGGAGCGATTGGGAAAACCTCTACCGCTTCCGCCAGCCCTATCGCGATGAGACGCATCTGCAAGACACCTTGCTGCCAGCCGCCGCCACTTGGCTCGGCCGACCCGCTCCGCCACCGGGCGCGCAAAGCGGTGAGGCGCGACTCCTCTATCGCACCAACCCCTATCTGCCGGATGCGGAAGCCCGCGAACTGCACCGCGTGCCCTTGAAGCCTTGAAGTCCTCGCTTTGGACCATGGGGGTGCTGCTGGCTCTGAGCGGGGCGGGTGCCTGCGGGCCGGCATCGATTCCTGCTCGCGCACAACTTCCCCAGCTGCCTCAACCCGCCCTTCAGGAGCGGATTCAAGAGTCGCTTCTCCGACTCGAGGGCTTCGGTCTGCCGGAACCCACCGCGGACGAGACCCTGCAAGTTGCCGATCTCCTCGATCTCTGGGCCGCGGGCAGTCAGGGCACGGAGCGTGCCTCGCGTGCCCTGAGCGCAGAAGACCCGATGCAACTCACGGCCTGCTTGTTGGCGCTCGCCGAAGACTTGCAGACCACGGTCGAGTTGCGGCGCTCCGCCTCTGCATGGTTACGCGCGCGCGCACCGGACGCAGCACTGCCTCGGCTCACGCTTCGTCTCAAATACGAGACGGATTGGATCGCTAGCGTGGATTTGGCGCGCGGATTGTTGCGCCTGGGAAGCGGAGCGGGCGCCGGAGCACTGATGGCGATCCTTCGCGATGAAGAGCGTGTAGGCGCTGATGCGGAGCAAGCCCGCAGCATGGCGGCGCTCGCCTTGCGTGAACTTCCGGCGCACAACGGCTGGGAACCGGGCGTAGACTTCGCCCACGATTGGGAGCGTTTGGTGGAATTGGACTCCACCTGGAACGCCACGCGCATTCTTTCCTCAGAGCAAGCAGAGCCGGAATGGACTCCGGATGCGGTCGCGGAGACCTGGCGCATGGTGAGCCGTCTTCGCTCCCAACCCCTGCGTCCCGTGGATGATGCGCGCTTCGTGTTGGTGCGCGCTCCAGCCTCGCTCGCGTTTCCCGTTCTGCTCGCCGCGACCGACGAACAGGATCCCTACGTCCGCGATCACGTGCTCGAAACCATTTCCTGGATTGGCGCCCCCTGCGGACGATGGGCCAAGCATGCGCAAGTGGATGCCGTCTCGCGACTCAGCCCGCTGCTCGGCGAAAGGTCGAGCCGCCCTCGCGCTCTGGAGGCCTTGGGGGCGCTCGGATTGCCGGAAGCTGCGTCCCATCTGCTGCCTTGGCTCCAGGGCAACGCGGAAGAGTCCACCGCGGCGGCAGATGCGCTCCTGCGTTGCGCTGGCTTGGCGAACCTGCCCACTCTGCGGCAAGCATCTGCGCGCACTGCGGAAGCCACCTTCAGTCTGGGATTGCTCCTGCGCGCACTCGATCCCACTTATCCAGAACCCGACGGAGCGCGACTCGATCCTGCCGAGCGAGCGCGTCGCGCGCAGTGGGCGGCGCAGCGCAGTTTCGAGTGAGAGCGCAGTCTTAGCCGCCAGAGAAGCGGTCGAACACCTGCACGGAAAAGAGCAGGAACACCAGGAGCAGCAAGAACACGGATGCTTGGTGGATCGGCTTCGGCTGCGCGTGCTGAACGAGGAAGCGGCCGCGGTCCCAGGGCGCCAAGCCAGTTTCGTTCAACTCTTTGTAGGCGAGCGCCATGGCGATGAGTTGCACTCCCGGCAAACCCAGTGCGAGTCCTTGCACGAACACGCCGAGCGAACGACGCAGCGCCTCAGAATAAGTGAGGAAGTGCCCATGCGGGTTCACGATGCGCACTCGGTACATCCACTTGCCCGGAGTCATACCCCACCGTGAAAGCAAGAACGCCTCAAGGAAAGTCCAGGCGAGCAGACTGCCGGCCGTGAGCACCAACATGAACACCTGCAGCGCAAAAGTGTCGGTGGCCTCCGGAATCCAAGCGGCCGGGACCAGCAGACTCACGACCAATTGGAAGAGCAGGATGTCCGCGACTCTCGCACCCAATCGCGCCCAGGGGCGGTGGACGGCGGGCACGGCCGAAGATCGGCCGCGGCTGGCGCCTGCCGAGGTCATCACCACCGGAGCCGAGGCTGCGGCCAGCACGGCGCCCGGAGGCGGCGGCGGAGGAGGCGCGCTCGTCAGGCTGTGCACACGCGCAGCCGGCGCCCAAGCCGCCATACCCTCGGCCCACACCAGAGTTTCCTGCGAAAGTTCACCTTGCAGGAAGCGACGACGCAGATCTTCCTCCGGCAAGGGCCCTTGCATGGCCCCGTCCACCGCGAAGTACCAGAGTTGACTCATGGAGAGAAGCTGCCTTGCTCCGACGCAGACCTTAGCACATTAGCCTGTGGGATCGGCAGAGGCTTGATTCCAGAAATCAGCGCGCTGATCTCCTCCGTAGGGTTGAGGAGTGCTCAGCGTTGACCGCGCAGCATGCTCCAGAGCCCTGAGGCGGCCCAACTTGCTCCCGCCAAGAGTCCGGCGGCAGGCCCGTAGGGCAAGTCAAAGCCGATGGCGAGCGGCCAGGCCGCGGCAGCGACGCTGATGGAAATCAGCAAGCTGGCGAGCAGAGAGCCGCGCAGACCACGTGCAAATCCATGAGCCGCAAGTGGCGGAAGAAAGAGTAAGGAGAAAACCAATATCGGCCCCAATGTCATCACGCCGCAGCCCACCACGATGCCCAGAACTACCGGAAGTGCTTTGCGCATGGCGTTGGAGGGAAGCCTCAAAGCGAGCGCTTGCTCGGGATCAACGGCATCCACGATCAAGGCTCGACGCCAGCGAATGAGGAACACGACGGCGAGCACCGAAACCGCGCTCAGTGCCGTGAAGTCATGGACGTCCAGCAGCAGGACCTCACCGCGCAGCATGGTCTCCGCGAAGTTCGCGCCGGAAGGTGCATGCGAAAGAAAAATCATCGAAAGCGCGCCAGCGAGTGCAAAACTCCCGGCCAAGGCCTGGCCGCCAGCGCCGGCGCGCGAGGAACGCAATCCGTACAGCAGGAGCGCGGCCACGGCAGAACCGGCAGCAAAAGGCAGCAGATAGAACATGGGTGGATGGCCATGTTCGAGAAAAAACTCCTGCACTCCCGGGAAAAGCGGCAGCATCCAGAGCGCCAGGGCAACTCCGGCCGAGGCGAACTGCGGAGCGGCTACGCCTAGAAAGGCCTCCCGTCGCAGATGCAGCAGACTTCCGCACAAGGCGAGCACCGGTGCCGCGATCAGCGAAGCGGCAATCGAAACTCCGAAGAGATCAAGGATGTCGCGGAGAGTCATCGCGGCAAGGAACTGGGGGTTTCTTCGTGAACGCGCCCAGCGGCGACGCGCACCACGCGCGTCGCCAGACCGGCGACGGCCTCGAGGTGGTGCGTGACGAGCACGACTGCGGCTCCGCCTGTGGCAAGTTCGCCCAGGAGTACGTACAAGGCGCGAGCCGCGCGAACGTCAGCGGCGGAAGCAGGCTCGTCGAGCAAAATGAGGTCCGGTCGTGCGACCAAGGAACGCGCCAAGAGCACGCGCTGCTTCTGTCCGCCGGAAAGCTCCGCAAAGCGCCGATCCGCGCTGGATTCCAACTCGACGATGGCGAGTGCTTTGCGCGGTGGAAGACACGCGCCGGCGGGCCCCCACCCACCCATCGCGGTCACGTCCAGCGCGGTCAGAGGATGCTCGCGCTCCAGGGCGAGTTCTTGTGGCACGTAACCGAGCACGAGGCCAGGACGCTCGTGTCTCGCACCGGCGCGGAGTGGAAGGCTGCCGAGCAAACTGCGCAACAGCGTGCTCTTTCCGGATCCGTTGGCACCGACCACCGCGAGGAAGTCCCCCGCGCACACCTCCAGATTCACTCCGCTGAGCACGGGATCACGACGGAAACTGATTTCAGCATCCACAAGTTGGAGCAGGAATGCGCTCACGATTCGGTCAAGGGAGGGAGGTCGTGCGCCAACGCAATTTGATTCACCAAATACTCGATGAAATCCAGGTAGTGTTCCGTCTCCGTGGTGAGACCACAGGTGGTGGCGGATTTCACCAAGCGAGTCTGTGTTCCATCGAGCAATTGCCCGAGGGAGCGCTCGCTGTACCACGGCTCAATGAGGAGGACCCGAACGGAGCGGTCCATGAGCGTCTGCTTGAGCGCGATGAGATGCGAAGCCGTGGGTGCGAGTCCGGGCTTTGGCTCGACCTCCCCCGCCAGGACGAGGCCAAATCGTTCTCCGAAGTAGGACCAGGAGCGATGGTAGGTAGTGATCGGCTTGCCCCGTAAAGGCGCGAGACGTTTCGTCCAGGCGGCGATGCGTTGCTTCGCGTCCTCGTCCCAAGCCTTCCAGCGCGTCTCGAAGACTTCCTTTTGCTCCGGCCGTAGACGGACGAGGAGTTCGAGGACTCCTGCGGCCATGCTGCGTCCACGCTCGGGGTCGAGATTGAAGTGCGGATTCCCGCGTGGATGAAGATCCGCGGCTTGTCCGCGATCCAAATTCCGCGGCACTTCAAGCGGGACGATGCGATCCGCCGCGCAGCACCAACCCGTACCGCCGGGCCGGATCGCGTC
>CAZCXL010000172.1:0-5926 GCA_964502625.1 uncultured Planctomycetales bacterium
AGCGGCTGGCTCACGCTTTCGCCGACGTAAGCGCGCGCCGCAAAATGAATCACTCCATCAAAGGGGCCGCGGGAGGTGAGGGCGGTGGCGAGCGCCGGCCCGTCCACAAGATCCAACTCCAGCGTGTCTCCGTCCCAAGCGGCGCGATGTCCGGTCGAAAAATTGTCGAGCACCAAGACCTCGTGCCCGCGCGCGCGCAGGAACCGCGCGGTGGTGCTACCGATGTAGCCGCAGCCGCCGGGGATGAGCAGTCGCACGGGCGGAGTATCTCAACTCCGCGGCTGCGCGTTCCACCATGCCGCCCAGGCTTGGCGCAGCAGGATGCGCTCCTCGGCGCTGGGGTCCAGCGGCCCGGGCTCCGTGTGCCGCGTCAACCCTTCCAGTGCCCGGCGCGCGGAACGGAATTCCGCACCTTCTTCGGATTGCAGAGCGGCCAGTAGCAAGACCACGTCGGAACGTGCGCCGCTTGAGCCGAGAAGCGCGAGCGCCTGCAAGCGAACCTCCAGTCGCGAGTCCTCAACGAGCCCCCGGGCACGGGTGGCGACGAAATCCCGCTCCAGGGGTGTGAAGCGCGCCGCGAGTTCGGCCAGAGCAATGCAAACGATGCGCTCGTCCGGATCGGACAAGGCGCGCGCAAAGACGGCGATCTCGTCGTCGAACCGCTGTCCGGCAAGGAAACGGGCGGCGGTGAGCCGATGCTCCGCGACGGTGTGGAAGCGCAACACCGCAACCGCGTCAACACGCTCGTGAATCTCTCCCAACTCGAATGCGCGGAGGCGACTGAGTGCGGCGGCTTCGCGCGGACCGAGTTCCACTCCATCCAAGGCGCGCGCGAGGTCCACAGCAGCTTGCGCGCGGTCGCCGGCGCGCTCACGCAACCATGAGGCGCGCTCCCACCATGCGCCGGCAGACGAACCCGCGGCCGGATGCTCCGCAGCGCGCTCGAGCAACTCCGCCGCCTCGCGCCAGAGTTCGGACTTCTCCAGGAACTCAGCGCCCAAGCGCCATGCACGCAATTGGGCCAGCGGATCCGTGAACTCGTGGTCGAGCATCGCCGCGGCTTCGACCATGCGCTCACAACTGGCAAAGTCTTCCGCGAGCGCGAGGCGCAGCACTTCGTCCTCAGGCGCCAGACTGAACAAGCGCTCGCGCGTGGCGCGCACCGCCTCGACGTCTCCCAGCGCCAACGCCAATCCCAGGCGGCGTCTCCAGAGTTCCGCATCGGCTGCATCCGGGTGCTCCTGGACTTGGCGATCTAGGCAACGGCCCGCCTCGGCGAGGTCGCCGCGCGCCTCAGATGCGTCCGCGCGCGCCAACCAGTAGCCGGGCGAGGAGATCCCCGTCACTCCGGTCTGCGGATCCGGCGCGGTGCTCGCGCACCCCACACCTGCACCGAGGAAGAGGAGGATGCTCAGCCGCGCAAGCACGCGAGTTCCTCCCAAAAATTAGGGAATGATTTGGCCACGCACGCAGGCTGGTCCGACTCGAGTCCGGGATGCAAGAGCGCTGCGACTCCCGTAGCCATCGCGGTGCGATGGTCACCCTCGGCGGCCAGCCGCAGAGCGCGCCTGGGGGCAGGCTGACCAAGCCGTGGAGCGTCGGCGCCCGGCCGAATGCTCAGTTCATCTTCGCTCAATCGGACCTCTGCGCCGCATGCTTCCGCAAGGCGCAGCATCGCCGACACTCGGTCCGACTCTTTGATGCGCAGCCGTGACAATCCACTGAAGCGGGCTCCGTGCGGCAGATGCGCGGCGAGCACGGCCAAGGCCGGACCGCTGTCCGGGGCTGGGTCGAGATCCAACACCAGCGAACGACTGCGCGCGGACGGCCCCGGCAGAATCTCAACACCTGCCTCTTGCGGGATCCACGTCAGCCAGTCCTCTTGGCGCAGATGCCGAAGAAGCTCAGCATCGGCGTGGCGCGAGTTCCACGGGCGAGCCACACGCACGCTTTGTCCCAACAGAATGCTCGCCACGGCAAAAAACACAGCGGCACTCGGGTCCGCGAGCACACGCACGCTCACGTCTGCTCCGAATCCAGCCGCCTGCTCCCAGAGGCGCTGGCTCTCTACTTCGCGCAGCACCGTGTCGCCGCGCACGTGGCGCATCATTTCGGCGGTGAGATCCAGATAGCCCCGGGAACTGGGATTCTCCGCCAGACTCCAGGTGATGGGCGCATCGCCTGCAGCCATCCACAACGCGGAGAGGGTTTGACTGCTGCGCAGTTTGGGGATTTCCACGCGCCGCGCACCGAAACCGCCGCAACCGCGGATGCGCAGCAGCGCGCCAGAGGCATCGGATTCATTCGTGACCTCGGCGCCCAGGCCTTGCAGGAGTTGCACGAGTTCGCCATGGGGCCGTGCGGCCAGCGCTGCCGCCGGACGCAGGCGCACGTCGGCGATGCCCGCCCCGAGCGTGGCCATGAGGAAGCGCAGCGTCGAGGCTCCTTCGCCAACGGAGATGGGCTCTTGACTACGCGGTTGCCATTCCTGGGGCGCCGCGCCGCGCAGGATCAAACTTGCAGCTTCTGCTCCTGGAACGCCCTCCCAGCGGTGCTCCACGCCGCAAGCCGCCAGCGCGGCGAGCAGTTCCATGGAGTCACGGCATGCGGACAGCCCATGAATGCGATTCTCACCGCCCGCGAGCGCGCCCAAGACTAAGGCGCGCTGCGATGCAGACTTGCAACCCGGCAAGTGGATCGCGGAAGGGGCGGTCCGCATCGCGCCATCCTATCGCGCTGTTCTAAGATTCAGCCATGAGCGCTCCGTCTGCGACACACGCGCCTGGCACCGGCTATCCGGGAGGCGTCCAAATCCCGGGTTGGCAACTCGTTTACCGCGGCAAGGTGCGGGACGTTTACCACCATCCTGCGCATCCGGGCATGGCTCTGATGGTGGCCACCGATCGCCTGAGCGCATTCGACGTGGTGATGAACGAGACCGTGCCGGATCGTGGCAAGATCTTGACCCACATCACGGAACATTGGCTACGAGCCGTGGAATCGTGGATGCCCGCGGCCCGCGTCTCAGTGCGCGTTGAGGACATTCCTGATCTTCCTCCTTCGACACATGCGCTCCTACGTGGACGGAGCACCTGGACCCGCCTTGCGGAGCGAGTGAACGTCGAGGTCGTGGTGCGCGGTTGGCTCGCCGGCAGCGGCTGGCGCGAATACGAAGCCACCGGCCGCATGTGGGAGCACGCGCTGCCGGCTGGACTCAAAAATGCTTCCCAACTTCCTGAGGTGCTGCACACACCGACCACCAAGGCGGAGAAAGATGAGCCGATCACCTGGCAGCAGGCGGAAGAGTTGATTGGCTCGCCGAAGGAAGCCGAGCGCATCCATGCGCTTGCGCTGCGCATCTTCGCGCAGGCCGCCGCGCAGTGCGCGACCAAAGGCGTGGTGCTCGCCGACACCAAGTTCGAGTTCGGGCGCTGCGACGGCCGACTCGTGCTGATTGATGAAGTATTGACGCCGGACTCCTCGCGCTACTGGCCGGCGGACAGCATCGTGCCAGGACAAGAGCCGCCCTCCTACGACAAGGAGATTGTGCGCACGTACTTGCGCGGTTTGAAGGAATGGAACCGCAAGGCTCCGCCGCCGCCGATTCCGTTGGAGTTGATTGCGAAGACGCGCAGGCGGTATTTGGAGATCTGTCGGATGCTGACGGGATCCCTCCCCGAAGGGATACTGGCCCCACCTGTTGGAGGAGCGCTCTCCTAAGTCTTTTCTCCTCAGCCGTTTGCGCTCGCCCAGAGGACTTTCCACGTCCTGGATCACAAGCCGGGTGCCAGCTTGGACTTAGAGAAGGTCACCTCCAGCAGGTGGGGCCAGTATCCGAGCGGGCAGCGCGCGCCAACGCCACCTCCAACAACGCCACGTCCGCCGGCGTCACCCCCGCCAGCCGACCCGCAGCACCCAAAGTGCCGGGCAGCGCGCTCGTCAGGGCCTGCCGGGACTCGGCGCGCAAGCCCCGCACTCCCGCGTAGTCGAAACGGTCGGGAATCTCTGCCAGTTCGCGCTCGGATGCGCGCGCCACCCACGCCGTCTGACGCCGCGCATAGCCCTCGTACTGAACGTCGGCCTCCAGCGTCTCCACGTCCCCCACGGTGAGGCCGAACGCCGCGAGTTCCGGCGCCAGCGGCAGCAGCGCCTCGAAACTCGCGCCGGGCGCGCGCAGTCGATCGAGCAGCATCCTCCGCTTGCCTCCGGCGCCGTCATCGGCCGGATCTTGCCTTGCAGCCAGCAGCGCGCGGGCGCCTCGCAATCGTTCACTGCGCGCGGCGAAGGCGCGATCCCGTTCGGGACTGGAGGCGCCCATCGCCTGCGCGCGAGGCGTGAGCCGAAGATCGGCGTTGTCCGCGCGCAGCAAGAGCCGGTGCTCGGCGCGCGAAGTGAACATGCGATATGGCTCTTGCGGATCGCACGTCACCAAATCGTCCACGAGTACGCCCACGTAGCCCTCGTGTCGGCCCAGCACAAACTCTTCGCCGTCGCCTCGCGCGCGCAGGGCGGCGTTCATCCCCGCTACCAGCCCTTGGGCTGCGGCTTCCTCGTAGCCGCTGGTGCCGCAAATCTGGCCGGCGAGGAACAGGCCCGGCCAATCGCGCGCCTCCAGCGTCCGACGCAAGGCGCG
Organism: uncultured Planctomycetales bacterium; assembly: GCA_964502625.1. Classification (GTDB taxonomy): domain Bacteria; phylum Planctomycetota; class UBA1135; order UBA1135; family UBA1135; genus JAQBVK01. Next base: position 4,634 of record CAZCXL010000172.1, read on the forward strand.
TGGTGCCACATGGGTGTACTCCACCGCGTAGCCGTGCTGCAGGATTCTTGCGTGCTCCATGCCCGTGCAAGTGCGCACGAACTCGTCCTGCACGGCGGCGGGCAGCGAAGTGCTGATGCCGTTCGCATACAGCACCGGAGATTCCCAGCCCTCCGGTTCGAGAAACACCGTGTGCTGCTCCTTGTCCGCAAAGCGCACCACCTTGTCCTCCAAGGACGGGCAATAGCGCGGACCGACGCCCTGAATGCGCCCGGCATACATCGGCGCCTCGTGTAAATGTTCGCGCACGATTGCGTGGGTTGCGGCGGTGGTCCGGGTCAGCCAACACGAGAGCTGCGCGCGCGTGATCTCATGAGTAAGGAATGAAAACGGCGTGGGCACCGGATCTCCGGGCTGCTCTTCCATGACGCTCAAGTCGACGGAATCCGCAGCGATCCGCGGCGGGGTGCCGGTCTTGAGCCGCGCGGTCGGCAGGCCGAGCGCGCGCAGTGCATCACCCAGCCGCGCGGCGCCGGACTCACCCACGCGCCCGCCCGCGCGCTGCTCCAAACCAGTGTGCAACACGCCTTCGAGAAAGGTGCCCGTGGTCAGCACCACCGCGCGCGCGGATAACTCGCGGCCGCAAGCCAAGCCGACGCCGCAGATCGCGCCCGACGGCGCTTTCAAGAAGTTCACGGCCTCTCCTTCCACCACTTCCAAGCCGCTCTGCGCCGCGCACATTTCCTGCGCGACCCGCTCGTAGGCGGCGCGGTCGCACTGGGCGCGTGGACTGCGCACGGCCCGTCCTTTACTGGTGTTGAGCATCCGAAATTGAATGCCCGCAGCGTCAGTGATCCTCCCCATCCAGCCGCCGAGCGCATCCACCTCACGGGCCAACTGTCCCTTGCCAATCCCGCCAATCGCCGGATTGCAGGACATGCGCCCGATCGCGTCCGCGCGCAGACTCAGCAACGCGGTGCGCGCGCCCAGGCGAGCTGCAGCCGCCGCGGCCTCCAAGCCGGCGTGCCCGCCTCCCACCACGACAACGTCGAAATCGCTTCCACTCATGAACAGTCCTGGGGCACTCGAGAAGAAACCACGCGCGTCCGGTATTCTAAGCGGAGTGATGCTCGGGCCGACCTTCGCGCTCGCCCTCCTTGGCGTTCTGCCGCAAAGCCCCCAAGGGACTTCGCTGGAAGCCTGGCTGGGTGATCTGGAGCGCCGCACTGCGGCGCGCCGCGCCCATGCAGCCAGCGTCTGGACTGCAGAAGGTCCGGGCTACCTCGCCGGCGATGCCGCGCGGCTCGCAGCCCT
>CAZCXL010000173.1:0-5924 GCA_964502625.1 uncultured Planctomycetales bacterium
CGAACCTTGCTTCCAAGACTCAGGAGGCCGGCGGATGAAGTTGCTCCGCGCCCTCTTCGTGGCAGATTGGAAGCGCAAGATCGTGGCGATCGGCCTCGCTTTCGCGATCTGGTGGTACGTGGACGCATTGCTCGCCGTGGACCGCAGTTACTCGCTACGCGTCGTGGTGGCCGAAGGCCGCGTCACGCCCGAAGACGGCACGATTGCCGTGGTTGTGCCTCCCGGCTGGACCTTGGTGGAGCCTCGTCCCGGTGAGAGCGTCGGACTCAAACTCCACGGTTCACCAGCCAATCTGGACAGTTTTACTGCCCGTCAGTTTGCGGCCTACTTCGAAGCGCGCACGCCGGCGATCGATTCCGCTCGCGTCGAGTTCAGCCAAGACGTGGCCCCGAGCGACCTTGAGTGGCGGAGGCCAGAGGAAGCCGCGCAGTTGTTGGCCGGGGTGACCGATCTCCAATCGCTGCGCTTTCTGCGCTTCGAACGCCTGACCCAGCGCGTTCTGGACCTTCGCCATGAGCTGCTGTTCATTGAAAGTGAAGTGCGGCCGGAATACGAGGTCATGCGCTTCGACGCGCGCTTCGATCTCTCCCAAGCCACGCTCTCCGGTCCGCAGCGGCTCATCGAAGCGGCCTTGGAAGAAGTGAGCCGAGCGATTCGAGAACCGGAGAGCGGCTCCGACCTGCTCGAGCCGATCGTGCTGCAGCAGAGCACCCGCCTGGATGCCGTGGTCATGCTGCGGCTCGCGGAGGATTGGCGCGTGCAGGGCTTGCACATGGAACCCGAGTGGGTGCGCGTGACGATTCCGGTGCGGCTGCTCGCGCAGAGCACGCACGTTTGGTCCCCCCCCCTCCAGGTCTTGCAGGGAGGCGCCACCCGCTGGCAGGTGCCGGCCTACGCCGCCAATTGGCGGGCATCGCTCCGCTACGAGGCTCTACCGGCCGGATTTCCCTTCGGAGGCTGGGTCGAGGAACATGTGCTTTTGTTGTTGCCGCTCCTGCACCTGCGCGCCGAAGGTTTGGATGTGACCGATGCGCGCATCGAATGGACTCTGGTCGGTGTGGACGACCCGGCAACGCGCGCCGCAGTGCTTGACGCGCTTGTGGTCGAACCCGTGAACCCTGAGCAACGCTCGCTGACGGTGACCCGGATTCCATGAGCGAGCGTTTGTTCGGCACGGACGGGATCCGTGGACGCGCGGGCGAGGGGCCGCTCGTTCCTGAGTTTCTGCGGCGCATCGGCCATGCGCTCGGCGAGCGCGTGGGCCACTCCGCGCGCGTCGTGATCGGCCACGACGGACGCGCTTCCGGGCCGGGCATCGTGCATGCGCTCGCCGAAGGGCTGGCTGCGGCCGGATGTCTCGCGGAGGAAATCGGTTTATGCACCACGCCGAGCCTGGCCTTCGTGGCAGGCTCTGGTCCGTACTTGGCAGGAGTGATGGTTTCGGCTTCGCACAATCCTGCGGAAGACAACGGGGTGAAACTCTTCGGGCCCGACGGCGCCAAACTGCCCGACGCTGCCGAGTTGGAGTTGGAGCAAGCGCTGCGCCGGACTTCACCGGACTTGCCGGCGGGACGCGGGGCCATCGAAGCGCATCCGGAGGCGCTCGACGGCTACCGGCGATGGCTCCGCGAGCACTTCGCGGATCTGGATCTGCGCGGACGGCGCATCCTGGCCGACTGCGCGAACGGTGGCGCTTCACGACTGGCGCGCGAAGTGCTCACGAGTTTCGGCGCTGAGGCGATCTGCATCAACGATGCGCCCGACGGCGGCAACATCAACCAGGGCTGCGGGGCGCTGCATCCCGAGCAAGCCGCGCGCGCTGCAGTCGCGCGTGCTTGCGAACTCGGCGTGTGCCTCGACGGCGACGCAGACCGCGGCCTGCTCGTTGACGGCGACGGACGGGTACTCGACGGCGACACTCTGCTTGCCGGCTTGGGCGCGCATGCAATGGCGCGCAATGAACTACCGCAGCACGCGGTGGTGGCCACGGTCATGAGTAATCTTGCTCTGGAGAATTGGCTGGCGGCGCGGGGCGCCCGGCTGATCCGCACGCAAGTCGGTGACCGCTTCGTGGCCGAGGCCATGCGTGCCGGCCGCTATGGCTTGGGGGGCGAGAAATCCGGACATCTGCTGTTCGGCGCCGACCACGGCTGGCGTGGCGACGGCCTCTACACTTTGTTGCGCGTGCTGCGCGCGCTGCAGCGCGACAATGCCGTCGCCGGCGATTTCGCGCGCGAGTATGCGGACTGGCCGCAACGCTTGGTGAACTTGCGGGTGACGCGCCGCGTTCCGCTCGAGGAACTACCGCAACTCGCGGCCGCCGTGCGCGCCCTAGAGCAAAAATTGGACGGCTCCGGCCGGACCGTCGTGCGTTTTTCCGGCACGGAGCTCAAACTGCGGCTCATGGTGGAAGCCCAGCACGATGCGGACGTCGAATCCGCGCTGGCTTTGCTTGAAGGAGCGGCGCGCGCGGACGGCATCGTCACCGGATGAGCGGCGTGCTGCTCGCTCTCGACCTCTCCGCCGAGTCCTGCACCCTCGCACTCGGCGCCGATCCCGGACTGCGCGTAATCGGAGAGCGGGATTTCAGCGAAGGTCGAGGACGGGCCATCATTTCGGAATTGGAGGCGCTTCTCGAAGCCTCCGGGGTTGCACGCGAGAGCGTGCGCGGAGTGATCGTGGGAATCGGCCCAGGCTCCTACACCGGACTGCGCATCGCGTGCACGGCGGCGCGCACTCTGGCCTGGGCGCTCGAGATTCCCTGCGTGGGACTGCCATCCTTCGCGGCGGCGGCCTTCAGCGCGCCTCCCGATCGCGAAGTGCATCTGCTGCTCAATGCCTTCCGCGGCGAGGTTTATCACGCCTGCTACGCGCGCAGCGCGAACGACGTGGTGGAGCGGGTTGCGCCGCGAGTTCTCACGCGCGAGCAGGCATTGAGCGCGGTGCCCGCCGGCGCGCTCTTGCTCGGCGACGCGAGTTTGTCTCACAACTCGGTGACCGTACTGCGCCCGGGCACGGCGCCGCGCGCCAGCGAATTGCTCGCCCTTGCGCACGCACGCGGCGCGAGATCAGACGGCCGCGGGATGGAAGGCCTAGGTCCGGCACGTCCGCTGTACCTACGGCCCGCCGCGTTTCCGCCGCGCCCGGCATGAAAGAATGCAGCGGCGCGTCGATGAAGACGCGCCGCTGACTGGAGAACTCTCGTTTAGAGGTCCTGCGGACGCAAGGTCTTGCGGCCGTTCTGGGTTGCGCGCGCCTCGGCGCTCTTGATCGCGTTGCGGACGTACGAGTCGAGGGCGCCGTAGAAGTCGCCCGAGACGTTGCACTTCGCCACCGCGGCCTTGGTGCGGCTCTTGGAGATGATCAGGTCTCCGGTGGAAGCTTTCGCTTTCTTGCCGGGCTTGGTGTTCTTCTTCATCATGGTCTTTTTAGCCATTTGGTTTTCTCTTCCGGGGAGCCCCGTAACCCACGAGTTTGAGGGTCTAGGGGGGAATTGGACGACGATTGCGACGTCCACGCTTCTGATTGTGTGGCACGACGCTGGGCGAAGTCAATGCGGAAACCCTGAAATTACCCCGAATTCCGCATTTCGCTACTCTTTGCAGGTGCTGGCGACTCTCCTCCTGATGGCCGTAACCGGAGTCCAGGAACCCCTTCCGGCGGCCGAAATCCGGGCTTTGGAGCGCCTTGCCGACCTTCCGCCGGAGGAACGCAGCCGGCTTGCCGAGGCGATTTTCGACGCGGTTCTCGCCTCAGACCACCCGCTGCTGCACTCCGCAGCCGCCCTACGCGCCCATCCACGCGTCGTGAAAGCCGCACGCCTGCGTCCCGAACCGGCCCGCGCCTTCGCCGTCGAAGAGTTTGCGCCGGCGCTCGCGTTGAAGACCAAGGTCTTTCGTTCCAGCGACGCGGCCTGGAAATCCGTGCATCGTCGTCTGCTCGGCGGGCGCACTCCTCCGCCCATTCCCGCGCAACTCGATCAGTGGGATCCCGGCCGCGACGCCTGGATTCAGGCCGAAGACCCGCCCACTCCAGCCGCCGTGGTGGAAGCCCTGCTGCACGGCCAGTGGCCGCCGGACGGACGCGTCCGTTGTTGGGCCGAGGCAGCGCTCGACGACGACACCGAGCGCAATCCCACGGCCGATTACTTCGGCCATACCTATCGCAACCGGGACGGGGGGATCTATTCCGGGATTCGGCTGGCCGACGTCTGGGAATGCGGGCGCGAATTCGAAGTCTCTGACGTGGAAACCGTGGCCTGGCTGCGCACGGTCGCCCACGAATCCGACATGGTTTCGCCGATTCCCGCCACCCTGCACCGCGCGCTGTACCGCCGCATGGAACTCTCTTTCGTCGGATGGCGCGAGTACTGGTCGCTCCGCCAGGCCTTGGCCGCGCGCATGCTGGAGCCGGGGGCGGACATCGCGCCCGAATGGCGCGGAGCGCGCTCCGATCTGGACGCGGCGTGGGTGTTGTGCGCGCACGACCCCGAGGCCATGCTCCTGCGCCTGCGCGCAACTCCCATGCGCTCCGACTTTTTCGCCGCCATGCGCGCCGCGAACAGCACGGAGATCGAAGAACCCGAAGCCGCACGGCGCGCCGCGGCGGCAGAGGCGCGCGCGAGCGTGTCCGCAGCGATTCGCACCGCCGCGCTCGGCGCGCTCCGCGACGAAGGATTGCTCGGCCTCGGCGGCCGCTGATCCCCGCGCTGGAGATCGTCGGCACCGCGGGATAACCTCCGCGCATGACCTCGCGGGATCGCGCGTGGGCGGAGGTAGACCTGGATGCCTTCCGCTTCAACCTGCGTTTCGCGCAGCGTCGCGCGGGCCGCGCGCGCGTCTGGCCCGTGCTCAAAGCCAACGCTTACGGCCACGGCGCGCTGCGCCTCGCGCGGGTTTGCGAACAGGAAGGAGTGGAGCGAATCGGCGTGGCGGACGGCGCCGAAGCACTCGCGCTGCGCGAAGCCGGGCTGCGGGTGCCGCTGCTGGTGCTCGGCACGGTCATCGACGCGGAGGTCCCCGACCTCCTGGCGCACGGCGTGGAGGTTGGCGTGCATTCGGAGAGCCGCGCGCGGCAATTGGCGGAACTCGCCCGCCGTGCGGGGGCGCGCCTCGGAGTGCATCTGAAGGTGGACGTGGGCATGAGCCGACTGGGCGTGCGGCCAGAAGCGGTCGAGCGCGCGGCCGAGGCCATTCGTGAAGAAGACGCCTTGGATCTGCGCGGAGTCATGAGTCATTTCCCGGCGGCCGAGGGCTGCCTGAACCCCATCACCGCCATCCAGCACGCCGCGTTCTTGGATGCCGGACGAACGATCAACGGGGTTTTCGGCCGGCCGGTGCCCATGCACTGCGCCAACTCCGCCGCGCTGTTCACGGCTCTGGATCCCATGGGCGACGCCGTGCGCCCTGGTATCGCGCTCTATGGAGTGCTCCCTTCCACACTTCCGGGAGCGGCGGAACTGCGCCCCGTGCTGACGCTCCGCACGCAGATCGTCTTCCTGAAGGACTTGCCGGAAGGCACTCCCGTCGGCTACGACGGACGCTGGATCGCACATCGCGCCACTCGGATCGCCGTTCTGCCACTGGGCTACAACGATGGCGTGCCTTGGCGGTTGGGCGCGTGCGGCTCTGGACAAGTGCTGCTGCACGGCCGCCGCTGCCCGGTTGTGGGCGCCGTGAGCATGGATTACACGACCGTGGACGTCGGCCACGTGCCGGGCGCGGACATCGGCGATGCCGTGACCGTGATCGGACGAGATGGCGCTGAATCGTTGAGCGTCGCCGACATCGCGCGCGCCGTGGGCACGATTCCCTACGAGATCACCTGCACGATCGGAGCACGAGTGCGGCGGGTGTACAAAGAGAGGTCGGCCGCGCTTCGACAAGATGGCGCGCAGATTGGGCGCGGTGCGGTTGCGGTTGTCG
>CAZCXL010000174.1:0-5914 GCA_964502625.1 uncultured Planctomycetales bacterium
GTCCTCTACTTCCTCTCCTTCGCCGAGGAGAGGCTCCACGGCCCGAGGGGGGCCGGCGCGGGGGCGGGGGTGGGCCGGCGCCGCGGCCTGGCCGAGCTCGAGGACGCACGCCAGCGGCTCGCGCGGAAGCTCGAGTCGGCGGAGTCGCACGTCGAGTCCGTGCGCTCCGAGATGCAGGTGGAAATGAAATCCGCCCTGGAGAAGGAGCGTTCCGAGGCTCACGAACGGTTCGCCGCGCTCGAGGCGAGGATCGTGAGCCTCCTCGCCGGCCAGGACGCCGAGCGGGCCATGCTCCTCGCGCGCATCCAGGGCGCCGTAAACCGCGGCCGTGCTGATCGTGAAGGGCGGAACCGCAATGACACATGCGGCCACGGGCGCAGGCGCCGAGGCCAGCCGGAGTTCCCCGCGACCGCCGCGCAACTCGGCCAGCCCCTGCGCTTGCAGGAAGAAGGGCACGTCGCTGCCCAGGCTCATGGCGAGTTGCAGCAACTGCTGCGCATCCGCGCCGGGAGGACCGGCCCAATGTTCGAGCAGACAGAGCGCGCCGGCCGCGTTGCCGGAGCCGCCCCCCAGACCGGCGCCGTGCGGGATGTCCTTTCGCAATTTCCAATGCAGTGCGGGCAGCCGTGCCGCTCGTTCCGGAAAGGCGGCGCGCCAAGCGAGCTCCGCACGCAGCACTAAGTTGCGCGCGTCGTCAGGAACGTCGGCCGCTTGCGGACCCGTGATTTCGAGCAGGGAGGAATCTCCCCCCCCCTGCGCTTGGACGGTGAGTTGATCGCACCAATCCACGGCGAAAAACCAGGAGCGCAACTCATGGAATCCATCGACGCGGCGGCCGAGCACGCGCAGATCCCAATTGAGTTTTGCGGGCGTGAGGACCGCAGCGCGCATGGCTTAGGCTCGCGCGGTCAGCGCGAGATTGTCGATCAGGCGGATCCCATGCACTTCCGCAGCCACGATCGCGCGCCAGGAGCCAACCACGTCGGCTTGGGCGGGTCCGAAGTCACGGTCGTCCACCACGGCGGCGTAGTCGGGGATCACCGCGCCTTCGGCTGCTGCGCGGGCGAGCACTTTGGCCATGGCGTCTTCCAGACGGCGCGGATCGACCGCCCCGGCTTGAAACGCGGCCTGTGCGGCCTGCAACGACTGGATCAGGCAAAGGGCTGCGCCGCGTTGATTCGGCGTGAGCCGGCGATTGCGGCTGGAGAGCGCCAGTCCGTCCGCCTCACGCACGGTGGAACAGGGAATAACTTCCACCGGCAAATCGAAATCAGCGATCATGCGGCGCACGAGGAAGAGTTGCTGCGCGTCCTTCTCGCCGAAGTAAGCCCGCTGCGGCTGCACGCGCTGCAGGAGTTTGAGCACCACCGTGAGCACTCCGCGGAAGTGACCGGGCCGGGAAACGCCTTCATAGAGCGCAGCCGCCGGTCCGGGCTCCACCCAAGTGGCGAAGGATTCGGGATAGACCTCTGCGTCGCTAGGCACATAGACGGCGTCGGCACAGGCAGCCGCGCAAAGCGCCAGATCTCGCTCCAGCGAGCGCGGATAGAGCGCCAAGTCCTCGGCGCGCTGAAACTGCGGCGCATTCACGAAGATACTGGCGAGCACCCACTCGTTTTCCGCACGCGCGCGACGCAGCAACGTGGCATGGCCTTCGTGCAGCGCTCCCATGGTCGGAACGAGACCAGTCGCTTGTTCGCCGCAGGCCGCACGCCAAGTGCGGAGTTCTGCGATCGTGCGCAGCAACGCCGGTGCGGCCGATTTCATGCGGCGGAGAGGGCCTGAGCGCGCTCTGCGGCGGTGCCGAATCCCGGCAACAGCAAGCGGGGCGCCAATTCGGCCAGGGGCTGCACCACGAAGGCGCGCTCCGCGAGGCGCGGATGCGGCAGGCGCAGCACTTCGGCATCGGAGCACAGTGCGCCGAAGAGCAGCAGATCAAGATCCACGGTGCGCGGCCCGTTCTGCATGGCGCGCCGGCGCCCGCCCCGCCATTCAATCTGCTGCAGCAAGGCGAGCAACCGCAACGGCGGCATGGCGCATTCGAACCGCGCGGCGGCATTCACGAAATCCGGCTGAGGCGGCCCTCCCACGGGCGCGGTGCGTCGCAGCGTGCTCGAGGCGCGCAATTGCACTCCGGGAGTTTGCTCCAGCTCAGCGAGCGCCGCACGGAGTGCGCCGCCCCGATCGCCGAGATTGGAACCCAGGCCGAGGAAGACGTCGGCCAAGGCTTAGGAATCGCGCAACTGACGGAACACGGAGCGCAAATTCATCATCAGAGGGATCAGCGCATAGGACAAGCCGAACGCCGCGAGCGCGAGTTCAGGCTCCAGCGTGAGCAGGCCGACGAAGAGCACGATCTTCGCGAGCGGCGCCACGGGACCGCGTGCGCGCCCCATCCACGCCGTGAAGTGCGGATAGGGAATCCGCGAAACCATCAATAGTGCCATGAGCAGAATGAGGAAGGGAAGCGCGATCAAGATCCACTCGCGGACCACCAAGACGGTATGCGGAGAGAATTGAACGACGCGCGTTTCTTCGATGCCGTACCACAGCAGCACCAGGGAGATCGGCACCCCCGCCGCGCCGGGCGAGGGCATGCCGATGAAGGAAACGTGCGGATGGTTCGGGTCGTCGCCCTCGTGTTCCAGGTTGAAGCGCGCGAGCCGCAGCACCGCGCAGCAGGAATAGATGATGGGCGCCACCATCAGCAGGCGCGGGTGCATGTGAATGTCCAGCGCCGGCCCGTGGATCTGCACCAGAGTGACGGCGAGCACGCCGGGCGCCACGCCGAAGGTGATCGCGTCGGCCAGCGAGTCGAGCTGCGCGCCCATGCTGCTCGCGGTGCCGGTGAGGCGCGCCACCTTGCCGTCCACGGCGTCCAGCACCGCGGCGAGCACGAGCCACCAACCGGCGTAGAAGAGCTTGCGCGGGTCGTCGAGGAGCAGCGCGTGTGTGATGAGCACGAGCGCGCCGACCCCACAGGCCAGATTGCCAAGGGTGACCAGGTTCTGCGGGGCGAGCAGAAGCCTGGGGCGGCTCTCCGAATTCATCGGCGAGATTCTATCCTGGTGATCCGGCGCTCCCCCTGGGCTGCCGCCCGCTCGTCATGCAACGCTTCGCCCGCCTTCTTCTCCTCCCCCTGCTCGCGAGCCCTGCGCTCGCTCAGTCGGCTGCCCTGCCGATCACCGGCCTCCCGGAAAAGGATGCCGTGGTGGATGCCCTCTACGCCATTCCGGACGCCGACCTCCAGGTCATGGCGATTTTGGATGAACTTTCGAACGGCATCGGCCCGCGGCTCACCTCTTCCACCAACCTCACTGAGGCTTGTGAGTGGGCCGTGGATCGCTTTGAGGAGTTCGGACTCCAGAACGTGCGCATGGAGCAGTGGGGCACTTTCCCGGTCGGCTTCGACCGCGTGTCGAAATCTGGACGCATGGTGCAACCGCGCAAGATGGATTTGGATTTCACCACCAACGCGTGGACTCCCGGCACTTGGGGCGCGGAGCGGGGTCTCGCCGTGGCGGCCCCCAGTAACGACGAAGAACTCGAGGCGGTGCGCGCCAAACTGCCGGGATGCTGGTTGCTGTGCGCGAGCACCAATAGCACGCCGCAGTTCGGCGACGGCGACAGTTTCCGCCATCGCCTGGGTAAGGCCTGTGAAGCGTCCGGCATCTTCGGCGTGATCCGCCCGAGCCGCTCGGATGAGTTGGTGCACACGGGGGGAAACCAGAACGTGGATCCGGAGCATCTGCCGACCCAAGTGAGCATCTCGTTGCGCAAGGACCAGTTCGCGGATTTGAACAAGCGCGCCATGGCCGGCGAGACTGTCGTCCTCGAGTTCAACATTCAGCAGAACTTCGTGCCGGGACCGATTGCGCTCTACAACGTGTTGGCAGAGATCCCGGGCACCGACAAGGGCCAGGAAATGGTGATCTTCGGCGGACACTTGGACTCCTGGGACGGCGCGCGCGGCGCGCAGGACAACGGCACTGGCACCAGCACCACGCTGGAGGCCGCGCGGATCCTGGCGGCGGCCTTGCGCGAGCAAGGACTCCAACCGCGACGCACCATCCGCTTCATGCTCTGGAGCGGGGAAGAGCAAGGCCTGCTCGGCTCGCGCGCCTACGCGGAGCAACACCAGGAAGAGTTGCCCTTCATCAGTTCGGTGATCGTGCACGACGGCGGCACCAACGCCTGCTCTGGCATCCAGGTCACGCCGTCGATGATGTCGATGATGCAAGAGATCTTCGCGCCGATCATCGCGCACACCGCGGCGAACTCGGACGCCGACCTACGCTTCCGCATCTCGCCAGTGGATCGCCTGCCCGAACCCGGCGTGTGGCCGAGTCCCCAACCCGAGCGCAGCGTGCGCACCGGCGCAGACGGTCGCTATGAAATCCGCGAGCTCCGCTACGGCGCGAAGTTGGTGCTTGCCGTGTTTCCGGGTCGGCCCTCGCGTCTGATCTCTCCCCTCTCTTTCGCGGACGGATATGGCGCACCCGAAACTGATTTCGTGCTGGAGACACCCGCTCCGATGCGCCTGCGCCTGACCGAATCCAGTGGTGAGCCCGCAACCGGCGCGCATTTGCGCCTGCTGCCGCGCACCTTCGGCCTTGCCGCCCGCGAAGTCGTGACGGATGCGGACGGTTGGGTGCTCATCCCGCCAGATCTCTTCGTGGAAGGCGTCGCGCCGCGGGCACTGTGGGGCGAGCCGCCAGTGCTGCTGCCGAGCCTGCAGGAGGGAGTAGACCTGGTGCTGCCGAAGCGCGCTGACCTGCAAGTGGAGGTGGCGGGCGTGGAGTCGGGGGAACTGCAGGTCACGATGCTTCCTTCCACGGCCCGACGCCTCGGCGCCGCGCGCTTTACTCTCCCGGCCCAGGCGCCGATTCTGAAACTCTCCGCCGCGCCGGACGCAGACTGGGAAATCTTCGTGCAGCAAGGAGTGCGAGTCGGGCGCGCGCAGCGGTTGCAAGGCAGCGGTCCGATCCGCATCACCCTGGCGGAGCCGGAGCAACTCGAACTTCGCGCGCGCTCCGTGGACGGTTCGTCGCTCTCGGCGGAGTTCCTGTGGCAGAGCGTCCCTCCCGCCGCCGCGCCTCTCGCGGAAGCGGATCCCTGGGTTTGGTCCGAGCACTTCGACCCCACGGCGCGCACCAGTGCCAGTGAAGCGGCCGGAGCCGCGCGACTCGAGGTCGTTGCCGGCAGCGGTTGGCTCGTGGCGGCGGCTGCGGGACATGCGCCGCAAGTTGCGACGCTCGTGCCGGGCCAGAAATCCATCATCATTTCCATGAATCCTGCGCAGGAAGTTGCCGTGCGCGCCGACCGCCCGTATCTCGGAGTGCTCGCCGAAGCTCCGGGCTCGCCGCCGGTCTGGGGACGCGCGGATGCCGCTTGCGAAGTCTTTTTACTGGCTGCACCGGGCCCCGTGGTGGCGCGCAGCGAACTCGCCCGGCGCGGCAGCAGTTTGCCTCGCGGTGTCTGGGTGGGCAGCGCCGCAGAGCCGACGATTCGCTTCAGCGTGCTGGACGAAGCCGGAACCCCGAGTGGTTGTGTGTACGGATTTGTGTCCGACGCCGACGGAGCACCGCTGCCGAACGTCGAGGTTTGGCTCCAGGGAGTCGATGGTCGGCCCTCCCGCGAGACGAGTGACCCACACGGTTGGTTCCGCTTCTTGCAACTGGACGCCGGCCCCTACTTTGGATTCGCGCGTGCGGACGAACCGGACGCGATGTGGATCGAGACTCCGGTCTTCATTCCGCTCCAACTCGAAGGCGCAGGCGCTGCACGGCTTGATCTGCGGCTCGGCACGGGAGTGCTGGACCTCGACGCTGCCGCGCTCGGCCTCGCACCGGAAGACGAAGTCACCCTTCTGGGATTGGACGGCCAGCAGGTGTGGACTTGCGCTGTTTCCAGC
>CAZCXL010000175.1:0-1834 GCA_964502625.1 uncultured Planctomycetales bacterium
GCACCGTGCTGTTGTGGTTCTCGGCTGAATCGCCGGAGCGGATCGCTGAACTCAAGGAGGGTGAGTGGCGTACGCGCATCGAAGAAACGCTCGCCGAATTTCTTTCCCAGTACGACGTGGAGTCGCCGAGCCAACTCTTGACCGTAGTGCTGCCCGCCGTGCTTCCCGCTGCAGATCGAGCAGCCATTCAAGCCCGCTTCCGCGAGCAGGCGCCAAAGGCCGGGCTGCGCTGGGCCGAGCACGACCGAGAGAACGCGCTCGCCTTGAGCGCCTGGACGGTGGCCGGCTGGACTCGCCCCGTGCTCGCCTTCGCCGATCCGGCCGGGATTCTCCGCTGGACTGCCGCGTTGAGCCGAGCCCAGGTAGGTCTGCCTCGCGATCTCACCAAGATGTTGCGCCAGTACCAGGATCACTCACGTCCTGGAGTCGCCGGCTCCGCGGAGTGATTGGCTTGCGCGGGTGATTCCGTGTTAGATTGTCTCCCATGAATGCACACCGTCTCCTCTTCGCGGCACCGCTGCTGGCGCTGGGCGCCTGCTCCGGCACCGAGAGCAACAAGGCGCTGGCGGCCTCAGATTCGTCGTCCGCACCTCCTGCGGCGCCGGCTGTCGCCGAGGCCCGCTCCGTTCGCTACCTGATCACCGGGATGAGCTGAGGAGTCAACTGACCCCCCAAGGTTCAGGCGGCGGTCGCCGCTGTTCCGGGTGTGAAAGGAAGCTCCGTGGATTACCCGACCAAGACTCTCACCATGATGGTGGGAGCTGGTTACGACGAAGTAGCCGCGATTGCGGCGCTGAAGAAGGCAGGATTCGGCGCATCCGCGCTGTAAACCGCGCGCCGTCGTTCCGCTAGTAGGCCGGTAGCACGCCCAACTCGCGTGCTACCGCCTCAACGTAGCGGTCGGTCATGCCCTGCACGTAATCGCAGGCCGCGCGTTCCACGCCTTCGGCGGTGTCGAAGAAGTGCGCGGGAATGCGGTCCTTGCGCTGCAGCAATTCGTCGAAGACCTTGCCGAGCAACTCGGTCGCGCGCCGCACTTGCCAGTTCACTTCTTCGCGGAAGTACATGTGCTCGTAAAGATATTTGTGAAGCAGGGCAACTTTGCTCCGAAATGCTTCACCATGGGCGATCAAACGATGTTCGCCAGCTTGGGCCACCCGCGGATCGCGCGCCGGACTCGCGGCCATGCGGCGCTCGGATTCCGCAGCAATGTCAGCGATCGCGCATCCGAGCAACTCATTGGCGGCGCGCCGCCACAGCAGAGTGCCGTTCTCGAGTCCCGGATGCCGGCGCCGAGAGGCCGCGACCGCATCCGCCCACAACTCGAGATTTGATTCCATCAGCACCGGATCCAGGATTCCTTGCCGGATGCCGTCGTCCAGGTCGTGATAGTGATAGGCCGTGCTGTCGGCCAGGTCCACGAGTTGGGACTCCAGCAGGGGCCAGCGCAAGCGCGCGCCAGTTACGGGATCGCTGGACTCTTCGTGCTTACGCATGCACTCCAAGGTTTCCGCGGAGAGGTTCAGCCCGCGGTATTCCGGGCTGCGCCGCTCCAACACTTGCACGATCCGTTGCGATTGGGAGTTGTGGTCGAATCCGCCGCTCGCCTTCATCCGTTCGTCGAGCAAGCTCTCGCCGCTATGCCCATACGGAGCGTGGCCGAGGTCATGCGCCAGCGCGACTGCTTCGCACAAGGACTCGTTGAGATCGAGAACGCCAGCCAAGGAGCGACTGACTTGCAGTACTTCCAAGGAGTGGGTGAGCCGCGTGCGCTGATTGTCGCCGACGTGATTGACGAAGACCTGCGTCTTGTACATCAGACGCCGAAACGCGC
>CAZCXL010000175.1:1844-5870 GCA_964502625.1 uncultured Planctomycetales bacterium
CGCTGCAATGAATCACTCGATCGCGATCGCGCTCGAAGGGAGTGCGATACAAGTCCGGCTCCTCCGCGTGCGCGCGGCCGCGCGTGGCAGACGCTCGCACCGCGAGGCGGTTCAGTTCCGCATCTTCGCGGGCTTGCTTGCGGAGCCTGTCCATGGCGCGCCATCCTACGCGGCCCCGTGGCCATTGGGGCGCGTTGACGGCCTCGGCGCAGCGGCCTAAAATCGCCCACCGTTTTGTGCGACGGTGCTTCGCGTGTTGCAAGTCCAGCTCCACTTGATGCCGGACGGCGAGCGAGCCGCCGCCGTGGACCGCTTGCGCGCGTGGTGCGCTGAGCGCGGCATCCAGGTGATGGGCGCAGCAGGCGCAGTGCATGGCCTCGTGTATCTGGAGGGCGCGCAAGAAGTGCCGCAGGCCTTGCTCGCCTGGCCTGAAATCGCCGCCGTCACGCCTGTGAACTCGCCGGCGGGCGCCCGACTGCAGGAAGTGGCGCCCTCCTTCCTCGTGCGCGGCGCGCGCATCGGCGGCGGCAGTTTTGCAGTGATTGCCGGCCCGTGCGCGGTGGAAGAGAGCCTCGATCTCCCTGTGCTCGCCCGCAAACTGGCGGCCTCCGGCGCCTGCGCGCTGCGCGGCGGCGCTTTCAAACCGCGCTCTTCGCCTTCCGCCTTTCAGGGTCTCGGCGAACCAGGATTGCTCGCGTTGGCCGCTGCGCGCGCCGCGAGTCGGCTTCCCATCATCACGGAAGTGCTCGACCCGCGGGATCTCCCCTTGCTCTGCGCGCACGCCGACGTGCTCCAAGTGGGCTCGCGCAACATGCACAACGGCGCGTTGCTGCGCGAGGTCGGCCGCGCCGGCTTGCCGGTGTTGCTCAAGCGCGGCATGAGCGCCACGCTCGATGAATTCCTGCACGCTGCCGAGTTCGTGGCCAGCGGCGGCTGCACGCGCATCGTGCTTTGTGAGCGCGGCCTGCGCCATTTCGACCCCGCCGTGCGCAACCTTTTGGACCTTTCCGCCGTGCCGGCGCTGCAGCAGCGTGCACGGCTGCCGGTGATCGTGGATCCTTCGCATGGCACGGGGCGCGCGTCCTTGGTGCCTTCCATGATGGCCGCCGCGGCCGCCGCCGGCGCCGACGGCCTGCTCGTGGAAGTGCATCCTCATCCCACGACCGCGCTCTGCGACGCCGCGCAGGCGCTGGATCCCGCAGCATTTACCTCCGCGATGCGCGCGGTCGAAGCCGTGCTGCACGCGCTCGGCCGTGAACTCACGCGCCTTCCTGAACCCGCAGCCCTCACCGCATCATGAGTCGCCTGAACTTCGTCGCCGGAAACTGGAAGATGAACCTGACGCGTCGCAAGGCGAGCGCGCTCGCGCGTGCAATCGCCTTCGCTTGCGCCGAGCGTCCGGTCGGACGCTGTGCGGTGTTCCCGGCCTTTCCGCATCTGGACATCGTGCGCAGCCGGCTGCGAGGGAGTGACGTCCTGCTCGGCGCTCAAGACGGCCACCCGGCGGCCGACGGGGCCTTCACCGGCGAGGTCTCCATGCCCATGTTGAAGGATTGCGGCGTCCAGATCGTCCTCGCGTGACACTCCGAACGCCGGCACGTGATCGGCGAGCCCGACGGACTCGTCGCCGACAAATTCCAGGCAGCGCTCGAGCACGGGCTCGAGGCCATGCTCTGCGTCGGCGAAACCCAGGCAGAACGTGAAAGCGGCCGCACTTTCGCCGTGATCGCGCGTCAGCTTGAGGCCCTGCGCCGCGCCCGGCCTGAGCACTTTTCCCGGGTTTCTGTGGCCTACGAGCCAGTTTGGGCGATCGGCACCGGTCTGACGGCGACCCCCGAGATCGCCCAGGCGGCCCATGAGGAATGCCGTCGGCTGGCGGCCGCTATCCTGGGGGGTCTGGCTGGCGCCGCCCTCCCCCTGCTTTACGGGGGGTCGGTGAAGCCGGCCAACGCCGCCGTCCTGCTCGCCCTCCCCGACGTGGATGGTCTGCTGGTGGGCGGCGCGTCACTCAGCGCCCACGACTTCCTCCCGATTCTGAACGCGACGTCGACCCGCTCATCGTCATGATTTCCGCGATCCTCTACCTGCTGTTCGCCCTGGCGGCGATCCTGCTGATTTTCATCATCCTTCTCCAAGAGGGGAAGGGCGGCGGCATCGCTGGCGCCTTCGGCGGTGCGGGCGGTCAAACCTTCGGCGTGCGCGCCGGCGGCGTGAACCGAGTCACCATGGTCCTCTTCGCGATCTTCCTGATCACCGCCTTGAGCCTGAACATGAGGGGAACCGACTCCGGTTCGGTGATTGCCGATGACCTCTTGGACAGTCCGGCCGCCGCTCCCGTCGACCCCGGCTCCGCTCCCAGCCCGCGTTAGTCTCGTGGCGCCCGTGGCTTCGCTCCCTGCGCCCGAGCTTGCGGCGCGCACGCTCGAAGCTCTGCGCGGCAGTCGCGCGCTGCTGGACGGTCACTTCCTGCTCTCAAGCGGCCGCCACGCGGGCCGCTACGTGCAGTGCGCCTTGCTGCTGCAAAACCCCCAATTGGCGGAAACGGTGTGCGCCGGACTCGCCGCATCCATCCGGTCCGCCGGCGGCAAATCCTGGGACGTGGTGGTTGGTCCGGCCATGGGCGCGGTGACCTTCGCCTACGAGATGGCGCGCGCGCTGCAGGTCCGCGGCTTGTTCGCCGAGCGGGATGCTGACGGACACTTCACGCTGCGCCGCGGTTTCGCGATCCAGCCGGGCGAGCGCGTGCTGGTGGCGGAAGACGTGGTCACCACCGGCAAGAGCGCGCTCGAAGTCGTGGACCTGCTCCGCCGCCTGGGCGCGGCCGAGATCGGATTGGTTTCGATCGTCAATCGCAGCGGACGAGCGGACCCCTTCGGAACTCTTCCCTATTTCCGCGCCCTGGATCTGGAAGTGCCGTCCTGGGAGGCGGCTGACTGCCCGCTGTGCCGCGAACCCGGCGCGCGCCCGCCGGTGAAACCTGGAAGTCGTCCCGGCCTGGCCGGCTGATTCTGATGGCCGCCCGCTCCCGCCGCGTTCGCCCGCTTGCGAGCATGACCGGGTATGGGCGCGGACGCGTTGCAAATCGGCACGCCGAGGCTGAAGTCGAATTGCGGTCCGTGAACGGCAAGGGCTTGCACCTCGCGTTGCGTCTGCCTCCTGAACGCCTTGAGTGGGAGGCCGAACTCGAGACTTTGCTGCGCGGAAGATTCGAGCGCGGCAGTCTGCAGGGATCGGTTCGTCTGCGTTGGATCTCCGCTCCGGCCCCGCGGCTCGATCGTGAAGCGCTTGGCCGCCACGCGCGGGAATGGCGCGCCGCGCAGCGCGAACTCAAGCTCGGTGACGTGCCCCCGACTCTGGCGGAGTTGCTGGCGCTGCCCGGTGCATGGCGCACGGGCGAAGAAGCGCGGGCCGCCACGGCTGCCGCGCGCAAGGCCGTGCTTGCGGCGGTTGCCGCCGCCGCGGACGCACTGCGCGACGCGCGCGAGCGCGAAGGCGCGCGCCTCGGACGCGAGTTGATGACGCACACGGTCCGCCTGGAGAAGGCGCTGCTGCGCGTGCAGGCCCGTCTGCCCCAAGCGCGTGAGGACGCTGAACAACGCTTGCGTGAGCGGATTGCGCGGGCCTTGCAGTCTGCTGGGATTGTGGAGCCGGCCGATCTCTCGCGAGAGATTGTGATCGCTGCGGAGAAGGCCGACGTGACGGAGGAATGCGCGCGCCTTGCCATCCATCTGGCGCGCTTGCGCGAGTTGTTGACCGCCGGCGGCCCGATCGGCCGCGAACTTGAATTCGTGCTGCAGGAATGCCATCGCGAAGTCACCACGCTCGGCAACAAGACTTCCGACGCGGCGGCCTCAGCGGTCGTGGTGGAAATGAAGCTCGCCGTTCAGCAGTTGCGCGAGCAGGTGGCGAACGTTGAGTGATGCTTCAGCGCGGCCCCGCGGCCGCTTGATCGTGGTTTCTGGTCCGACGGCGTCTGGCAAGTCCACGCTCTGGAAACGACTGGTGCAGCATCCAGGGGTCACTTTT
>CAZCXL010000176.1:0-2250 GCA_964502625.1 uncultured Planctomycetales bacterium
CGGCCTCCAGGCTTGACCGCCGAGGCACGGATTCACCTGGAGCAGCGCTTCGCGCGCGCCTGGGGCAGCTGGCGCCCAGCAGCGGCTTCCATTTTTTTCGCCTACGCTTGCGGAGCTTGAGATCGGTTTGTTGCCCTTGCTGGGGAGCGCTGGTTTGGGGGTTCCCGTCAGCGCTTCTCGTCCCGCCCCACTCCGTGTCTTTCCTCCAAGCCGCGGAGCCTCCAACCGTCCCGGAGCTAGATCCGCACTCTGCACGCGCGGTGGTGGTGCGCAGGAGCGGCCCTTTTCCGGATTTGCGCTGACCCAGCCTTCGGCACTGCCGCAAACGGTGGAGGGGAGTCCAGCGCGGGACTCCCGGGTGTGCGGTGCGGACTTCCAGGCGGAGCAGCGTCTGGCTGCCGCGATCTATTTCATCACTCCGAGCGACACCGAGGGCGCCTCCCTGCGGTTGGAATGGCGCGGGCTCCCCTCGCCACGGAGCTCTGGGTGGGCCTCGCCGATTGGCTGGAGAATCGCTGGGTCTGGCGGAGACTCAAGGACGTGCGCAACGTGCTACTTCCGAGTCACGCACGCTTCCTGCGCAGGTCCGATGGCGCCACCGCCTGCGCGCTCTTCGGATTGGGAACGCGGCACGGGCGAGCGGAACGCGCACAAGATCCAGAGCGAGACGCGTGTCCTTCGCCATACGGCTTTGAGCCTCGGCGCGCCGCGTGCCGATAGCCGAGAGCGCGGCTCATTTCGGGACTGGGGCGCTGGCGTCAACGGCCCACCACACCGGCAGGTTCGGCGGACTGTGGCTCAAGCAACCCGTAGGAATTCATGCGAGGAGTAGCAGGCACACATTGAGACGGCGGGAGTGCGTGCGTCCGCTCTGCGAAAGCAGGGCTGTCCATGTCCTCCACAGTGAAAGTGGACTGCCTTCTATCGGCCGAGAACCCCAGAATTTTCAGCGCTGGAGACGAAATCTGCGCTCAAGCCCGATGCCATTTCTGGCCCCGCGGCGTGTCTTCGAGCACGATTCCGGCGGCGGTCAACTCTTGGCGGATGGCGTCGGAGCGGGCGAAATCCCGGTTCTTGCGAGCCTCTGCGCGCTCAGCCAGCAGATTCTCGACACGGGCGTCACCATAGGCACCGTCAGTGGACGCGACGTCGGGCTCGAACAATCCGAAGATTTGATCGGCCTCCTGCAAGAACTGCAGCGCGCGCGCCGCCTGATTCGGAGACCAAATCTCCTTTAAAAAGCGGTTCCGTAACTCGTAGAGCGCTGCGACTGCGGCCGAGGCGTTCAAATCGTCGGCGAGTGCCGCGTCGAAGTCGGCCGCTTCCGGCGGCGGCTCGCGCTCCGGAAGCGCAGGGCCGGCGGCCGCGCGCAGTCGCCCGCGCAAGTCCAGCAAGGATCGGCGCCCTTCGGCAGCGCCCTTCAGGCCCTCCCAGGTGAAGTTGAGCGAGCCCCGGTAGTGCGCGCGCAGCGCGAAGAAGCGGTAATCGCGGGCGCTGATGCCATGCGCGGTGAGATCGTCCAGCGAGTAGACGTTGCCCAGAGATTTGGACATCTTGCCGCCGTCCACTTGCAGAAACTGCGTGTGCATCCAGATGCGCACGAAAGGGTGGCCGTGCGCCGCTTCACTCTGTGCGATCTCGCATTCATGGTGCGGAAAGACGTTGTCCTCGCCTCCGGTGTGAATGTCGAACGATTCGCCGAGGTATTTCTTCGACATCGCCGAGCACTCAATGTGCCATCCGGGAAAGCCGTGTTCCCCGAATTCAGACGGCCACTTCATGATGTGCTTCGGGTCCGATTTCCAGAGCGCGAAATCGGCCGGATGACGCTTTTCCGGATTCAACTCCAGGCGCGCGCCTGCCTCCAAGTCCTCGACGCGATTACCGGAAAGTTTGCCGTAGGCGGGAAAGGTGGCCACGTCGAAGTAGACGTTCTCACCCACGCGGTAGGCATGTCCCTTCTTGAGCAGCACCCGAATCATTTCCAACATTTCAGGCACGTGCGCCGTGGCCCGCGGGTAGTGCTGAGCCGGCTGTACGCCCAGCAACTTCAAATCCGCGAAGAACTGCTCTGCGACGCGCTCGACAATTGCCCACGGATCGGTTCCTTCCTTCCGTGCCTGCTTCTCCATGCGGTCTTCACCGTCGTCGCCGTCGCCGAGCAAATGCCCGACGTCGGTAAGATTCATCACTTGGGTGACCTTGTAATCCCAGCGCTCAAGCACGCGGCGCAGCAAGTCTGCGAACAAG
>CAZCXL010000176.1:2260-5781 GCA_964502625.1 uncultured Planctomycetales bacterium
ACAAGAAGGCGCGGTAGTTCCCCACGTGCGGACGCTGATAGACCGTCGGGCCGCAGTGATACATGCGCACTTCCCCCGCCACGAGCGGCCGGAACACCACGCGCTGGCGCGTGAGCGTGTCCTGGAAGCGAAGCGCGGGGCGTTCCAAAGTGCCGAATTCTAGCCCGCGCCGGTTCCAAGCCAGCCGGTGAAAGCCGCAGGAACCGCCTTGGCGTGTTTTCGAAAGTAGCGAAGGAAGCGCGCATCCCGTGCCGCTCGCTCTGCAGGGGTCAACGGCCGACCGAGCAACCGCGCGCCCGCCAGGTCCACCAACCAGCAGCGTTTCTCTGCAGATTGCCAAAGCAGATTCGCTGGATGCAGATCAGGCGCCATCAGACCCACCTCATAAAGGCGGCTTAGCAGGACGCGCGCCGAATCCGCGACTCCGGGCTCGTTGCAGGCTTCGAACACCGTGCGCGCGCCGGGCACGCGCAGGGTCACGAGATGCTGGCGCCAGGCCCCGCCGCGGCGCGCCGCGAGCCCGAGCAAGACCGGAGGCGTGGCCACGTCCATGCCGCGCAGCAGCCCAACCAAGGCAATCTCACTCCGCAAACGGCGCGCGGAGCGATAGCGGTCGCCACGAAATTTGCCGAGCAGGCCGCCGTGCCGATTCCTGCGCCAAACGCCCTCCCATGCTCCGAGGCGCACCACGCGCGCCGATCCGCGCCCCGCGGAGCCCGCCAATTCTCCTGTGGCCAGCGCCGTGAGCAGCAACTCGCCCGATTCCCGCCACAGCAACGGATCTTGACTCGACTGCAGTGCGGGAGCCAACCAGAGCCGGAGCCGCGCATCCTCGACGAAGGGATCGGGCTCAGCGGACTCGAGCGTGTCGAGCACAGCCCCCGGCGCGAAGTCGGACACGCTCGGATGGTATCCTCTCGACCGATGCAGGGCGCGCGCGTTCTCGTCGTGCGCTTGAGCGCGCTCGGCGATCTGGTTTTTGCTCTGCCGCTCTTGCACGCGCTCCATCGCGCGCTTCCCGGATGCCGCGTGGATTGGCTGGCCGAGGACCGTTGCGCCGATCTACCGCGTTCGCATCCTCTGGTGGCAGAAACCCTGATCTTTCCGCGCAAGCAGTGGCGCAAGGGACTCGGACTGCCCACCATGCTCCGGCACTTGGGCGCATTGCGGCGGCGAGAGCCTTACGCCTACGTTTTTGATCTTCAGTCCAACCTGAAGTCGGCCCTGCATTTGTGTGCCTTGCGGGGCCTCAAGGTCGGCTTCGACGCGCCCATCGCACGCGAGGGCGCGCGGCGCTTCCTGGACGTTCGCGCGCCCGACCCGGGCAGGGTGCATCGGAGCGTGCGGGATCTCTCCTTACTTGCCGCCGCTGGGCTCGATCCCGGGAAGCCGGTGTTCCGAAGGTGGGAGCTTCCGAACGCGTCGGCGCGCGATGTCGTGGTGCCCGTTCAACCTTTCACACTTCTACACTGCAGCGTCACCGACTACGGACGCGACAAGGAATGGCCGCCCGAGCGCTGGGCGGCGCTTGCCCGCGCCCTGCGCGCAGCGGGGCGCACGCCGCTGGCGCTCTGGACGCCGGCCGACCGGCCGCGCGTCGCAGAGATCGTGGCTGCCGCTGACGGCGCCTTGGATTGGGCTCCCGCCACCCCGTCGTTGCCCGCGCTGATGACCTTGTGTGACGCAGCGGAACTTCTGATCGGCACGGACAGCGGACCCGTGCACCTCGCGGCCACCCGCGGCACTCCGGTCCTCGCGCTGCTGGGTCCCACAGACCCGGTCTTGTACGCGCCGCCCGGTGATCACGTCCGCGTGATTTATCCCGGAGCGCCCCACGAGGCGCCCCCGCCGCGTGATCGCTCGCAGCGCTCTCCCTGGATGGAGCGCATCAGTGTGGAAGCGGTGTTGAAGGCCGCACTCGCGCCGCAGGTCACGGCGCGCGCAGATTGAAGGGCAAACGCGCGAGGAGGGCAGGGCGATCCGCGCCGATGTTGGCGAGTGCCCAGGCGTCACGCGCGGCCGCAAGCAAGGCCTCGGGAATGCGCGCCACCGGTTCGGCCGACCCTTGGAAGATTTCCTGCACGGCGCGGTCGAGGGGACCGGCCTCCTTGTCCATCCAACGCACGCTGTAGCCCACGCCGCCCACGAGATCAGCGGCAGCGCTCACGGCATCCATGAGGCCACCGAGTGAATCGACGAGACCGAGTTCCACGGCATCGGCACCGGACCAGATGCGGCCTTGAGCGATCTCGTGTACGCGTTCACGCGGGAGATTCCGCCCGGAGGAGACTCGATCGAGAAATCCTTCATAGATGCCGTCCACCACCTGTTGGACGCGCTCCAATTCCTGGGCGTTGCGCGACCGCAACATGCTGGTCGCGTCCGCAAAGGGTGAGGTGCGCACAGTGCTGACGCGCACGCCGGCGCGCGCGAGCAGGGGTGACAAATCAGGCATCATGCCGAACACTCCGATCGATCCGGTGATCGTCGCGGGATCGGCGATGATGCGCGAGGCGTGACAGGAGATCCAGTAGCCGCCGCTGGCCGCGACTCCGCCCATGGAGACCACCACCGGCTTGCGCTCACGCAGCAATTGCATTTCGCGCAGGATGAGATCGCTCGCTGCGGCGCTTCCGCCTGGACTATCCACGCGCAAAACGACGGCATCCACTTCGTCGTCTTCGCGCAGCGCCCGTAGTGCGCGCGAGAGCGTGTGTCCGCCGATCGCGCTGGTGCTTTCGCCGTCGAGGATCTCACCTTCGGCGTAGAGCACCGCCACGAGTCGATCTCCGTCGTGCGGCGGGCGTTGACGGGCGACCCAATCGGCAATGTCGACCTGCCGGAAGGAGCCGGACTCCTTGTCTTTACCTGCCGCATCCTGCAACTCTTGCAACACCTGGTCGAAAGGCGCGACACGATCCAGGAAACCGCGCTCCACCGCTTCCTCGCCGGAACTCCAGCCGCGCTCCCGAATGAAGGCGCTCAGCGTGACCGGATCGACTCCGCGCGCGGCAGCCGCCGGCTCGACCACGCTCCGCTCGAGGTCTTCAAGCACGGCGGCGAGTTGCTCCTCGTTCTCCGGGCTGCTTCGCGCGAGCAGGAAGGGTTCCACCGCGGACTTGTACTTGCCCACTCGCGTCACCTGCACTTGGACGCCGAGCTTCTCGAGCGCCTCGGCGAAGTAGAACATCTGGAAGGCAAAGCCGGAGAACTCAAATTGGCCGAGCGGCTCAATCGAGAGATCGTCCGCCCCGCTCGCCAGGAACCACGAAGCAGCCTCCCAACTGCCCGCATGCGCCCACACCCGCTTGCCTGCAGCCTGGAAGTGATCGAGCGCCGTACGCAACTCGCGGCGCTGGCTCCAATCCTCGACCTGCGGGCCGCCATCCGCGAGATAGATCCCGACGATGCGCTCTTCTTTCGTCGCCGCGTGGATCGCGCCGACGACCTTGCGCAAGGAGATCGGAATGGTGTCGCCTTGAACCAGCGTGGACCACGCCGGCGAGCCGCCTTCGTCGTTG
>CAZCXL010000177.1:0-5767 GCA_964502625.1 uncultured Planctomycetales bacterium
GATGGGCGTGCACGTCGGGACCTTTGCGACCGTCCGCCCAGTAGGTGGGGCGCGGCGTTACCGCGAGGTCGGCGCGGCTGGGAAGGTTCCACCACCAGAACCACTGTGCGCTCAAAGAGTCAGGATGCAGCCGACGCCAGCGGGTGAACACGCTGGGCAAGCGTCCGCAATCGTCCACCAGGGCCGCGGATTGGCGCCAAAACCACACCTCGGACAGTTCGCGAAAATACCAACCATTGGCCACTGCTCCGGTCACCGAAGGCGACGCGCCCAGCAGCATCGAGGCTTGCACGGTGCAGGTGACGGCGGGCAGGCTGGGGCGCAGCGCGCGGAGACCGTGACGCCGTGCGTGCGCCGCCACGGCGGGCATGGCACCGCTCTGGAGCAGACGCGGCGTCAATCCAACCAGATTCAGGACGAGGACTCGCCGCACCCGCGTCAGAGTAACGGGGCCGGCCCAAGGAATAGACTGGCTTCACACCATGACCCGCACCCTCCTGCTCTTTTCATTTCTGCTGCTGGCCCTGCCGTTCGCGCTCCGTGCCGCTGCCGCGGACTCTTCCGCTCCGCAAGAGCCCGGTGTGCGGGTTCCGGAAGTCATTCTGCGCGGCTCAGTCCAGACACCGGTTTGGGACACCTTCCAGGTCGAGGATGACGTACCTGCCCGCATACGCAGCGTGCCCGCCGGCAAGCGCTTCGTGCTGACCGATCTTTGGCTGCTCTCGCATGAGCGCCTTCCCGTCGGGATTGCCAGCGCCGACCGCATGTGGCTGGAGTGCGTGTCCGAAGGCACGCGCAAGGTCGTGTTCGATTCCGCGATCTCCGAACTCGTGCTGCCGCTCCGTTGGGAAACGGGAGTGGCTTTCACGGCCGGCCAAGAGGTATGGGTGAACTACTCCTTTGCCGCTGACACCACTCGGCCGCGGCCGCGCCGCATTCATTACACCGGCTACCTCGAAGATGTGGATCCGGTGCGCCTCGTCGGCCTGGTTGAAACACGCTAAGTCGATTCTAGGTCCGCGAGCGCATCGCCTTCCGCGACTTCGGCGCCGTTCTCCACCCGCCACCGGATGAGTCGCGCGCGCGGCGGAAGACCCGCTCCTGCGCGATACTTGAGCGGCTGGAAAGTCTTCATCACTTCCAGCAGACCGAAGGTGCGTCCTGCTTGCATGACCTCGCCCTCGGCGAGGAAGGGCGCGGCGCCCGGATCGGCCCCGCGCCAGAAGCGGCCGGCTTGCAGTGCGCACAGTTGCATTCCTGCAGATTCCGCGGATGCCTTCCGCGGCGCGGCAGCGGTGCTCGCGTCCGACGCCTCGAGCAGAATCAAGCTCTGGCCATATTCCACCGGGCAACTGCGTAGGGCAGGCGGATCCTGCACGACTCTGCCGTGTGCACCCTCGGGCACGCGCAGAGTGCGTGCGCGTCCGAGCACCACGAGCGCGCCTGCCGCATCGCCCGCAGCGAGCGAGACGCCGCGCTCAGGCGCGTTGACCCAAATGCCGAGTGCGGGCGCCAGCAGTTCCATGCGACCGGCAGCTAGCGACCGCACACGGAGCACAAACTCCTCGTCCGCGCTCAAGCCTGGCGCTCCGTGAGCAGATCGAGGTCGTGCAGCGACCAGATCCGCGGGTTCTTGATGCGACGCGAGCCTTGGGATTGATAGGCCGCCTCAATCAAGGAACACAGCCAGGGCCGGAGTTCCGCGGGAGAGACGATCTCGTCCACGTCTCGGCGGCTGGCCGCAAGCCAGGGATCCATGTCTTCTTCAATGCGTTTCTCCACGGCGCTCATGCCGCGTTCGATGGTCGCACGCTCTTCCGGATCTTGGGAAGCAATCTTGAACTCGTCGTCGAGTTTGGTGTTGTAGGTCGCAATCGCGAGCGTGCGTCCTTCCATCACGGCAAGGCGCGCCATCGGTGTGGCGAGTTGCAGCGCAGGTTCATAGGGCATTCCAGCCATGGCGTAATACCCGGCGCCGGACGCCTTGCGCAGCAGCACGGTGAACACCGGCACGCGACTGGTGCTGTTTGCGTAGATCAAGCTGGAGCCGTAGCCGAGGAGGCCGTGTGCCTCCGCTTCAGCGCCGATGTCGAATCCTGCGATGTCTTGGAGCCACACCAGCGGAATGCCGTCTTCATCGCAGGCGCGAGCGAAGGCCGCAATTTTGGCGATGCCTTCCCGATAAAGAATGCCGCCCGGCTTCAGCCTTCCGCGTCGCTCCGGATCCTGCAGCGGCTCTTGCAGATTGGTGATGAAACCCGTGTAGAGCCCGTTCACGCGGCCGATTCCGGTGAGCATCTCGCGGCCCCGCTGCGGCATCAACTCCCAGAACAAGGAGCGGTCCACGAGTCGCGCGAGCACTTGGCGCGCGTCGTAGATCGTGCGATGGTCGGGCGGAAAGAGCAGATCCAGTTCCGTGGCGGGAAAGGCCGGCTCGGCGGGAGCGGCGCCACCCCGGCGAAACTCGGCACCGCTCGAAGGCGTGCGCCCGATCTCTTCCCGGATGGCGCGCAAGCAGGCTGCGTCGTCGGGAACGCGCTCGTCCGCGCATCCTGATTGGTGTACGTGCACTTCCGGACCGCCAATGTCCAGGCTGGTGATCTTCTGACTCTTCGCGCCTTTGATGAGCGCCGCGCCCGCGATGACCATGTAGGCCTGCTCGGTCATGTAGACGCGATCACTGATGATCGGCATGTACCCGCCGCCGGCGATGCAGTCGCCGAACACTCCCGCGATCTGCGGCACGCCCGCAGCCGAGAGCACGCTGTTCATCTTGAAGATGTGGCCAGCGCCGGTGCGGCCGGGGAAGGAATTCGCCTGCTCCGGCAGGAACAGGCCGCTGCAATCCACCAGATACACGACCGGAAGCCGCAGGCGCAGCGCGAACTGTTGCGCGCGTTGAATCTTCTCCGGCGACTGCGGCCACCAGGAGCCGCTGGCGACGGTGTTGTCGTTGGCGATCACCACCGTCCACCGTCCCTGGATTTGCGCCATGACGGTGACCACGCCGGCGCCCGGCGATTGGAGTTTCTTGCCCGCTTGGTCGAACTCCACTCCCCAGTTCACAAAACTCCCGAATGCGTGGAGCGGCGCTCCGGGATCCACCAACGCTGCCACGCGCTCCCAAGCAGTGAGCTTGCCCTTCGCGCGGACGCGGGCGGCATAGTCCGGTCCCCAGCCAGCGCGCACGATGGAACGCCGCTCAGTCAGCATGCGCAAGCGCGGCGTCAGTGCGTCCGCGTTGCGGCGCGCTTCCCCGTCATCGAGGAAACGCGCGCGTTCGTCGCCAATCGGTCGCAGAGGAACGTGCGCCATCGCGGCTCAGGATAACCCGGCCACGACGGCACTTCCCGCGCCTTACTTCACGCGGCTGAAGTCCATCGTCATCATCTCGACGTCGCCCTGCGGCGGAATGGTGTCGTACATCACCGTGCGGTAGTGGTCGGCATCCTGGTAGGTGGTCACGCTGCGATAGGGACGGCCTTCCGGCGTGACCCCGTCAATCATCGTGCCTTTCATTTCCAGAGCGCCCTTCTCATTGAGGTTGCCGGAGGTGGTCACGAACCAAGTGGAGAAGGAATCGGTCCAGTAGGCGTCGTACTGCTTGGTGAGGTTGTTGAAGCCCTCGATCTGCAACCCGTCGAAGGGCATGCCGCCCATGTCGCCGTTCACTTTGCTGATCAGCCAGCGGCCGCCGAGCGCGGCCTGGCTCTTGACCTTGAATGCCATGTCCATCCACGGCGCATCCGGTCCCATGCGCATGCGCGCGGCAACGCTCCAGTCACCGGCCCGGGTCATGAGCTTCTGGTGCTCCTTCCCGGGAGCGGCGAGCTCCATCATTTTCATCATCATGGCCGCCTCGTCCACCGGCTCTTGGCCCGGCTCCTGCGCGATGGTCCAAGTGGTGAGAGCAGTGGCGCCAACCAGGGTCAGCGCGGCGAGGGAAAGGGTGAGAATGGATTTCATTCGAGAGTCAGGATAGCAGCCGCTCCAGCCACTGCGTGTCGTAGTCGCCGGCGCGAAACTCCGGATGCGCAAGGATGCGGCGGTGGAGAGAAATCGTGGTGGGAAGGCCTTCCACCTGCGCCGTGCTGAGGGCGGCGTCCAGCCGGGCGATGGCCTGGGCACGGTCGGATCCGTGCGCAATGACCTTGGCCATCAAAGAGTCGTAGAGCGGCGGGATACGCGCGCCGTCGGCGAGATGCGTGTCCACGCGCACTCCCTCCCCGGAGATGGAAAAACGCTTCACCACTCCGGGCGCCGGGCGGAAGTGCTCGTCGGGATCCTCGGCGTTGATGCGGGCTTCCACCGCGTGTCCGCTCCAGTGAATCTCCGCCTGGCTCCAGGGCAGGCCTTGGCCAGCGGCAACGCGAATCTGCGCCTGCGCCAGATCTAGGCCGGTGACCTCCTCGGTGACCGAGTGCTCAACCTGCAGGCGCGTATTCATCTCGAGAAAGTTCATGCGGCCGTCCCCGTCCAACAAGAACTCCATCGTGCCCGCGCCGGCGTAGCGCCAGGCTCCGGCTGCGCGTGCGCAGGCAGTGCCGATCTGCGTGCGCTGCGCCTCGGCTACGGCGGGGGACGGAGATTCCTCCAACAACTTTTGATGGCGGCGCTGAATCGAGCACTCGCGCTCGCCGAGGTGCACGGCGGCCCCGCGTCCGTCGCCGAAGATTTGGATTTCGACGTGCCTTCCGCCTTCCAGGTACTTCTCGAGATAGAGCGCGGCGCTGCCGAATGCAGCCTCCGCTTCGCGCGCGGCCTCGGAAAAGTTGGCCCGCACTTCCGCGGCGTTGCAGCAGCGTCGAATGCCGCGGCCACCGCCGCCGGCGTCGGCCTTCAGCACCACGGGATAGCCGATGGCGTCTGCGGAGCGCACCGCAGCTTCCGCGTCCGCCAGCAGTCCTTCGCTGCCCGGCACCACCGGCAAGCCGGCAGCGCGCGCCGCAGTACGCGCGGACACCTTCCGACTCATGCGATCCATGGTCTCCGGCGCGGGACCGATGAAGCGGATGCCATGCTGGGCGCAGAGCGCGGCGAAGCGCGCGTTCTCTGACAGGAATCCCCAACCAGGATGCACGGCGCTGCATCCAGATTGTCGCGCGGCTTGGACGACCGCCTCGAGGGAGAGATAGGACTGCGCCGCCGGTCCCGGCCCGAGTCGCAGGCATTGCGCCGCCTCGCGTAAGTAGGGATAACCCGCGTCCATGTCGGCGTCGGAGGCGACGCAGACCGGCTCGACGCCGAGCGCGCGACAAGCACGAACGATGCGGGCGGCAACTTCGCCGCGATTGGCCACCAACACGCGTCGGAACATACTCGCTAGGGTAGACGCGCGATCAACTCACATCGACGGCGAAGCCGAAACAGGCCACGCCGCCGAGCACCACGAGCGTGGCCACGATGCCGCGTGCGCTCGGTCTCTCGTCCAGCAGCCACCACGCGATTGGCACCGAGAACACCGGGATGGCGGTGCCCAAGGTCGCGGCTGTGCCTGCCGGCGCCCATTTGTAACCGCCGGCATAGAGCACCATGCCCAACACCGTGCCGATCATTGTCGGCCACGCGAAGCGGCGCCAGGATTCGGCTTCACGCAGGCGCTGCAAGGAGGGCAACAGATTGCCACGCAGGAGGGCCACGACCATCAATCCGATCACGGCCACTGAAAGTCGGAAGAAACCCGCCGACACCATGCCGACGCCCTCGATGCCTTCGCTCATCGTGAGATTGCCGCAAGTCCAGGCGACGGCGCAACCGAGGCCCGCGG
>CAZCXL010000178.1:0-5763 GCA_964502625.1 uncultured Planctomycetales bacterium
CAAACTCGCGACCTCCGCAGCCCTGCAGGCGGCGGGCGTGCCCCAGCCCAACGTGCGCGTCGCGTTCACGCCGCAGTCCGCGCTCGAGGCCATCGAAGAGCTGGGGTATCCGGTGGTGCTCAAGCCGGTCATCGGCTCGTGGGGACGGCTCGTGACCAAAGCGAATGACCGCGAGGCCGCCGAAGCGATCCTCGAGCACCGCGAGGTGCTGGGCAACTACCAGCAGCAGATTTACTACATTCAAGAATACCTCCACAAGCCCAACAGCCGCGACATCCGCGCCTTTGTGGTCGGCGACGAGACGATTGCGGCCATCTACCGCACCTCGCCGCACTGGATCACCAACACCGCGCGCGGCGGAGTCGCCACCAAGTGCCCGCTCACCGTCGAACTCGCGGATCTCGCTCTTGCGGCGGCCCGCGCAGTCGGCGGCGGCATCGTGGCAATCGACGTCTTCGAGACGCCCGATGGCCTGATGGCCAACGAAGTCAACTACACGATGGAGTTCAAGAACAGCGTGGAAGTGACGGGCGTGGACATTCCGGGGCGGATCGTGGATTACACGTTGCGCGCCGCGCGAGGGGCCGTTGTCCTCTGAGTTGCGCGTTTCCATCGCCGGCGCGTCGGGCTACACCGGCGGCGAGCTGATCCGGCTCCTGCTCGCTCACCCCGGCGCGCGACTGCAGCAGGTGAGCTCGCAGCGTTTCGCGGGAAAATCCGTCGGCAAGGTTCACCCCAACCTGCGCAAGTTCACTGAGCTTGCGTTCTGCCCCATTGAGGAATTGCAGCCCTGCGATCTGCTCTTCCTCTGCCTGCCGCACGGCGAATCCTCCAAGCGCACGGAGTGGGCCGCGGGCATCGCGCCGCGCAGCGTGGATCTGTCCGCCGACTTCCGGCTCCAGGACGCGGCGCTCTACGAGCGCTGGTACGGCAAACCGCACGCCCATCCCGAGTTGCTGGGAAGTTACGTCTACGGAATTCCAGAACTGCACCGCGAAGCCATGCGCGGTGCCTCGCGCGTGTCCAGCGCGGGCTGTAACGCCACCGCCACCATCCTGGCGCTGCATCCGCTTTACGCAGCCGATCTCGTCCAGCCCGACCGCACCGTCGTCGAAGTGAAGGTCGGCAGCAGCGAGGGCGGCAATGAATCCGGGCCAGCCAGCCATCACCCCGAACGCGCCGGTTGCGTGCGCTCCTTCATGCCCGTGGGCCACCGTCACACGGCGGAGATGCTGCAAGAACTCGGACACGGCCGCGACATCCAAATCCATTTTTCGGCAACGGCGATTGACATGGTGCGCGGCGTGCTCGCCACGTGCCACGTGTTTCTGAAGGAAGATCTGGACGAGAAAGCGGTGTGGAAGATTTATCGTCAGGCCTACGGCAAAGAGCCTTTCGTGCGCATCGTCAACGAACGCGAAGGCCACTATCGTTTGCCAGAGCCGAAGCTCCTGGCCGGCACCAATCTCTGCGACGTCGGATTTCAAAAAGATCCCGCCTCGAACCGACTGGTCGTGGTTTCCGCGATCGACAATCTGATGAAGGGCGCCGCCGGCCAAGCCGTGCAAGCCTTCAATTTGATGTGCGGCTTCGAGGAGACCACCGCGCTCGGCTTCACCGGCCTGCACCCCATTTAGCTCGCGGCGATGTGCCGCATCCTCTCGGTGTCGTCTCCGCAGGCTTTCGATCCGCGCGACTCACTGCGCGCTTTCTCTGCTGTTGCGCGCGCCAGCAAGGAATACCAGGGTCATGGTTGGGGTTGCGCCTTCTGGACGGAGAGGGGTTGGCGTCTGCACCACGACGTGCGGCCGATTTGGGAATGCGACTTGCCCGCTTTCTCCCCGACGACGCGGCTGATTGCGCACGCGCGCAGCGCCTTCGAAGATCGGGACGTGCGCGTCGAGAACAACATGCCCTTCCTCGAGGACGGCTGGGTATTCGCCTTCAACGGCGAGTTGCGCGGCGTGCGATTGCGCGAGGAGGGACGAATCGGCGCGGAGAAGTTGTTCCGCTTCATCCAGCGCTTCCTGCCTGGGCGTGGCATGGAAGCCGCACTGCGCAAAGCGCTTCCGATCGTCGAACAGCGCTCAGCGCGAGTGCGCGCGATGAACGTGCTCCTCGGCGGACCCGAAGCCACCTTCGTCGCCAGCCTGCATCGCGCAGATCCGGAGTACTTCACCTTGCACCGCAAGCGTTCCGCCGACACTCTCATGCTCTGCTCCGAACCCTTTGCGGGCGAGTGCGGATGGGAGCCACTGCCGAACGACTGCGTAGAGATTCTGGCATGATCCTGCTCAAGCTCGGCGGCGGCGCCACGCTCAATCTTGCGGGAGCGGCTGATGATCTTGCCGCCCTGAGCCAACCCTGCGTGGTCGTACACGGCGCGAACGCGCTGCGCGATGAGCTCGCGCAAAAGCTGGGCGTCGAGCGACGTACGCTCATTTCGGTGAGCGGCATCAGCAGCGTGTACACCGATGACGACGCCCTCGACGTGATGCTGATGGCCTACTCAGGCCTGCGCAACAAGCGTTTGGTGGAACTGCTGCAAATGCGCGGCGTCAACGCCGTCGGTTTGACCGGGCTCGACGGCCGCAGCGTGCAGGGCCGACGCAATCGCGGCATCCGCGTGCAGGAGGGTGCCAAACAGCGCATGGTGCACGACCAATCTGGCAAGCCGCAATCCGCTGGCCCGCTGATCGGCACCTTGATGGAGCACGGCTACACGCCGGTGTTGACCGTGCCGATCGCCGACGAAGACGGTCGCGCGATCAACGCCGAGAACGACGACGTCGTGGCGGTGCTCCAAGCTGCGCTCGGCGCGGAGACGGTCGTGCACCTGATCGAAGCCCCGGGCTTTCTCGCGGACCCGACGGATCCCACATCTTTGCTGCGCGAGATTCCGCGTGCGGATTTGGAGCGTCGCGAAGCCGCGGTGGACGGCCGCATGAAGCGCAAGATGATGGCCATTCGCCGCCTGTTCGAAGGTGGAGCGCGCGAGGTGCGCATCGCCGATGGCCGTACCGCGCATCCGCTGCGCGACGCGCTCGCCGGATCCGGCACACTGATCCGATGAACGCCGACTTCTCCGCGCTCGAAGCCGCCCACTTGCTCACGGTGTTCGCCAAGCGGCCGCTCACCCTGGTGCGCGGCGAGAACGCGCGCCTCTGGGACGATCAGGGCCGCGAATACCTCGACTGCGTGAGCGCGCACGGCGTTTCCAACCTCGGCCACGGGCATCCGCGCGTGCTCGCCGCCGTGCATGAGCAAGCTGAGCGCTTGATCGCCCTCTCGAACGCCTTCGCGAACGACCGCCGCGCGGAACTCGCCGCCAAACTCGCAACGATCGCACCGACGGGATTGACCCGCGCATTCTTCTGCAACTCGGGCGCCGAAGCGGTCGAAGCCGCCCTCAAGTTCGCGCGCTTCAGCACCGGGCGCACCGGTTTTGTTTGCGCGATGCGCTCTTTTCACGGTCGCACCATGGGTGCGTTGAGCGCCACCTTCCGCAAGGAATACCGAGAACCCTTTGAGCCGCTCGTGCCGGGCTTCACCTTCGCTCCCTACAACGACCTCGCCAAGTTCGACGCCGCGATCGGCGACGACACTGCGGCCGTGATCCTGGAACCCGTCCAGGGCGAGGCGGGCGTGCATCTCGGCGAGCCGGAATTCTTCCAAGGCGTGCGCCGTCTCTGCGACGAGCGCGGCGCACTGATGATTCTCGACGAAGTACAAACCGGATTCTGCCGCACCGGCGCGTGGTTCGACTGCACCCGCCTCGGTGTCACGCCGGACCTGCTCTGCCTCGCCAAGGCGATCGCGAGCGGCCTGCCCATGGGTGCGGTGCTGTGCAATGAGCGCATCCAGGCGCCGACCGGGCGCCACGGCACCACTTTCGGCGGTAATCCGCTGTGCTGCGCCGCCGCGCTGGCCACCATCGAAGTCATGGAGGATGAGCGCCTCGCAGAGCGCGCCACGCGGCTCGGTGAGAGGTTGGTGGGCGCGTTGCGCGCCGCCGCGCCCGCGAAGATCCGCGAGATCCGCCACTTGGGGTTAATGATCGGCATCGAGGTGCGCGCGAAGGCCGCTCCCTTGATCAGCGAACTCCTTGAGCAAGGCCTGCTGACCTTTCCCGCGGGCGCCACCGTGATTCGCGTCTATCCACCGCTCACGATCGAGGAAGAACTCGTGGACGAGATCGCCGCGCGCCTCATCCGCGTGCTGGCCTGAATTCAGTCCAGGGCGGCGGCCTGCTCACGCAAGGAGGCGATCGCCTTCGGAAGCTGTAGCGCCGGGGCGTCCCAGCCGCATTCCAGAGAGATGAGCCCCTGGAAGCCCGCGTCCTTGAGCGCGGCGATCCACGGTCGAAAGTCGTCGCCATCCACCGCGGGCGCAGAACGGGTGCGCTTCTCCGCAAGATGCACGTGCGCCACCAGCGCGCCCGCCTTGCGGATGGCGTCTGGGCTTTCCTCGGCGCGCAGCATGTGGAAGACGTCGGCGGTCAGACGGATGGCGGCATGATTCACCGCAGCCACCAGACGCCGCGCCTCCTCGAGCTTATTCAAAAAATTGCATTCGCTGGTTTGCAGCGGTTCCACCCCCACCGTCACGCCATGCTCGGCCGCGGGCGCCGCCATGCGTGCCAGCAGGGCTGTGAACTGCAGTTCCGCCTCTTCACGCACACAGCCCTCCGGCATCTGCCGCGCGCCCGCACTGCCGAAGGTGATCATCCGGATCCCGACCTCCGCCGCGCGCGCGAACACGATGCGCGCGTGGGCGAGCACCGCCTCGTGATCCGCATCAGGGCCAACACAGTGGAGGGTTCCCGGCAGGAAACTGTTCGCCGCGCGCAGCGGCAGGGGACTTTCCTTGAGTCGGGCCAGCCGCTCGCGCCATTCCGCCTCGGGCGCGCTCGCGACAAACTCGCCGCAAGAAATCTCCAAATACTCCGCGCCGCCTTCCGCAAACAAGGCCGCATCCTTCGGGCTGCGGCAAGCGCCGATCGTTAAAGGATAGGCCGTCCGGAAGCGGATCCCACGCGTGAGTGCGGCCGCAGCGCCAACTTGAAGCAGGTGACGCCGTGTGAAATGCATCACAGTTCCTTCGGGAAGGTGAACGCACCGCGGCCCGGGCGCGCGTTCAGCGCGTTGGCGGCGGCGGCGAGCGGGCCGGTGAAGGCCTCGGCCTGCGCGTTGAACGGCAGCGGCGCGCTGACGCGCACGGCGGCATCGGCGGCCACGCCATTTTCAATCAGATGGCCGCGGAAGCGCGCAAAAGCGTCGAGCGCGACCTCGTGCGCGCCGAAGGGTTCGCGCAACGAATCGAGCGGGCGCATCTCGCCCACCCGCCACGCCACGTTGCCCAAATGGCAGAGCGCGGAGGAAAGGTGTCCGTCTTCCGCGCTTGCAGTCCCGGCGCTCGCGCCGGAACGCACGGCCTGAATGAAGTCGGCGAAGTGGTTGCCGCCGCCTTCAAAGGTTTGGATGGTCTTGCCCGCGGCATCCAGCGCCACTGCGCGAGCATAGTCCTCGATCACCAACCAGCCGCCTTCGCCGTGAAAAATCGTGGCGATGCGCGCGTTGTGATACGGACCGGTCTTGAGGCCGCGCACTTCGAAGAGCGCCTGCTTCTCGTCCCAATCGTAGAAACAAACCTGCGTGTTGGGCGTTTCGCCGTCGTCCTCGTAGCCGAAGCGGCCGCCGAGCTCCGCCACCCGCTGCGGATGCGTGTTCATGCCCAGTCCCCAGCGCGCGAGGTCAATCTGGT
>CAZCXL010000179.1:0-5742 GCA_964502625.1 uncultured Planctomycetales bacterium
CCCCAAGATCAACGCGGAATCCAAGAAGTCGTGCTCAAGCGCGGAACCTTTCTGCCGCGTGATTACATGATCGCGGTGCGCGCGCTCGATGCTGCGCCGCTCGCGCTCGACTGCGTGTATTTCCGACCGGTGCAGCCGTGATGCGCGAGCGCGAGCGGCTCCTTACTGCTTGGCGGCCGATCGCAGACCTCGACGTCGCCTCGAGCGTACTCGGCTGGGACCAGGAGACGGGAATGCCGCCCGCAGGCGCGGAGGCCCGCGGACGCGTGCTCGCAACTTTGACCGCCGTTCGTCACGAGCGGCTCCTGGATTCCGAACTGCGCGCGGCCTGTGCCGCACTCGCCCAAGTTGCGGAGCCCGGTTCCGAAGCGGCGCAGCAGGCGCTTGCAGCGCAGCGTGAGATCGACCGCGCCACGCGCGTTCCTTCCGCGCTTGCGGCCCAGATTGCCGAGCGCGAAAGCGCGGCTTTGGTGGCTTGGCAGGAAGCGCGCGCGCAGTCCAACTTCGCGCGCTTCGCTCCCGAGTTCGCCCGTTTGCTGGATCTCAAGCGTCAGGAGGCGGGCTTGCTTGCGGGCGCCAACGGCAACCCCTACGACGCTCTGCTCGACCACTTCGAACCCGGCGCGACCGTCGCCGCGCTGCAGCCCATTTTCTCGCAGCTGCGCAAGGAACTCGGGCCGCTGATCGCCGCTGCTGCCGCGTCTGGGCGCGCGGTGGATGAGTCGGCAG
Source organism: uncultured Planctomycetales bacterium (assembly GCA_964502625.1). Taxonomy (GTDB): domain Bacteria; phylum Planctomycetota; class UBA1135; order UBA1135; family UBA1135; genus JAQBVK01. The sequence goes on from CAZCXL010000179.1 coordinate 730, forward strand.
CCCACGGCGACTTTCCGGAGAGCGGACAGCGCGCGCTGGGCGAGTTCGTGGCATCCGCCATCGGTTTCGATTTCCGAGCAGGCCGGCTCGATCGCGCGGCGCATCCCTTCTGTTCCGGTTTCTCGCCGCGCGACGTGCGGCTCACTTGGCGGTGTCAGCGCAACGATTTCAGGCCCGGTCTCTTCGGCATCCTGCATGAGGCTGGTCACGGTCTCTACGAGCAAGGGCTTCCCTTGCAGTGGGAAGCCACTCCACTCGGGGGTGCCACCGGACTTGGGGCGCACGAGAGTCAATCGCGGCTGTGGGAGAACGCCGTGGGGCGCAGCCGCGGATTCTGGCGCTGGTTACTGCCGCATTGGTCGCGATTCTTCCCCGATGCAAAGCCGCCGGAACTCGAGAGTCTGTGGCCGGCCTTGCATACTTGTCGTCCGAGTTTGATTCGCGTGGAAGCCGACGAAGCAACCTACAACCTGCACGTCATCGCGCGATTCGAACTCGAACAGCGTTTATTCGCCGGCCGCCTCGAAGTGCGCGACCTGCCTGAGGCGTGGAATGCGCAATACGGCGTACTTCTGGGCATTCGCCGGGCGAACGACGCCGAGGGGGTGTTGCAGGACATCCATTGGGCGATGGGGCTGTACGGATACTTCCCGACCTACACCCTCGGCAACCTCATGGCCGCGCAGTTGTTTGAGGCGGCAGGCCAAGAACTGGGCGACCTCGAATCCCAGTTCGCGGCGGGGGAGTTCGCACCGCTCCTGGGTTGGCTGCGCAATGCGGTGCACCGTCACGGGAAGGCCCTCGACGCGGACGCCATTCTCCGCCAAGCCACGGGCCGCAGTCTCGACCCAGCTCCGTACCTCCAAGAGCTTGGGGCACTCCATTCTGTGAACAGTTAGACCTTCTTCTTCGCCTGCGTCGGTTTGCGCCAAGCCACCACGTAGGCCACCCAGGCATCTTCGTTCACGGCGTGGGAGCGTTTGGTGAAGAGGCCGTTGCCGCGTCCACGGCCGTCCTCGCCCTCCCAGTAGACGTCCACCTGTGCGAAGCCGGCATCGCGCAAGAGGTCGCGCAGCTCACTCACGGACCACAGGCGCCAGTGATAGGTGAAGGCCTTCTTCATGCTGCTTCCGTTCGGAAAACGGAAGTGGATGTGGCAAGTGAGATTTTGGGTGATCGCGTCGAGCGGCATCTGCTCCCACACGTAGGTGAAGCCCTTGCAACGCCGCGGTTCCTCAATCTCCTTCTGCGCGTCGGGACCGCCGAGTAAGTCGAGCACGAAGAGTCCGTCTTCATTCAGCGCACGAAAGGCGCGCCGAAAGTAAGCGAGCATGATTTCGCGTTCGCGGAAGGTCCAATACGAGAAGTTGAAGGCAGTGACCGCGTCCACTTTCGGCGTTTCGACCGTGAGCACGTTCTCATGCAGTTGGGTGACGCGCGCCGCCGCAGCTCCCAAGGGGGCAATGTGTTGCTTCCGGCCCCAGACCAGCGGCTCGCGGTCCAGGTCAACCGCCCAAGCGTGTCCCTGGGGCAGTCTCTTGGCCCAGAGCGCAGAGAGTTTGGAAGTCCCGGCGAAGTCTTCGCGCAGGCGCAAGGCCGGCCGCCCACGGGCTTGGCGAAACCGCCGCTGAATGAAGTCGTAATCGGCCTCCGGCTCGTAAACGGCTTCCTCATAGAGCGCGTATTTGTTGGAGTTGCGCGCGGTCAGAGCCGGCTTGCGGGAACGGGAGCGCGGGGTGGCCATGATGGGAGGGGGGAGACTATCGGCGCGTGGCGGTTGCGTCGTGCCTTATGTCCGGCACTTGCCCGGGCACGATGACCTTCACCGTCAACGGTGCGACTCCGTTCGCGAACGTCGCCTTTCTGTGGGGCAACGCCGGCACTACGGTCAAGACCGGAAACCCCTGCAGCGGCATGATCATCAACGTCGGCGGCAACGTGCCCCCCGCGTTGTGCGGTAAATCGCTGTGCGCGGTGGATCTGGGCAGCTGCAGCAGCTCTGCGCCGATCATTCTCGAAGCAGCGCCCGCTTCCGTAGGATTTCCGCATGAGCGGCACCTTGGACGATTTCGCCGCGGAACGCGCGCGGCTGCAGGCATTGGTGTTGGAGAAGGGCAGCCTCACCACCAAGCGTTTCTTCAATCTCGACGCCGCCGCCTACCGTGACGGCGCGCTGCCGGCCAAGACCAAGGAACTGCTCGGGCTCAGCGCCAGCGCGGTGCTGCGCTGCGACGACTGCATCAACTACCACTTGCTGCAGGCCAAGGAAGCCGGCTGGAGCGCGGACGAGATCCGCGAGGCGCTGGACGTCGCGTTGATCGTCGGCGGCTCGATCGTGATCCCGCATCTGCGCCGCGCCTACGGGCGTCTCGAAGAACTTTTCCCTGCGGCCTAGTCTTCTCCGCGACGCGCGCGTTTGACGTCGCCGCGCCGTTTCTTGCTCTCGACCCGGCGGCGGCGCGAACCGGCGGTGGGCTTCGAGGCCACGCGCGGCTTGGGCCGATGATTCAGGAGTTTCAATTTCGCTGCGAGCCGCTCGAAGGCGAGTTCGAGGTTCTGCCCGCGGCTGCGCCGCTCACTCGCGGTGGCGCGCACCCCGCTCGGCTCATGCACCAAGCGCACTGCGGTCTCAGCCTTGTTGCGGTGTTGACCGCCAGGGCCGCCCGCCTTGTAGAAATCCACGCGCGTGACGCGCTCGAGCGAGTCGCGGTCGGTGGGCCAGCGGGGTGAATTCGACGTCACGGGAGAGCGCTTGGGACGAATCCCTGGAGCCCAAGCACGGGCAACCTACAATCTTCGACCTCATGACGCGCAATCTTGTCATCATCGGCTCCGGGCCTGCGGGCTACACCGCGGCCCTCTATGCGGCTCGTGCCGGCCTCAAACCCCTGCTCTATGAGGGCATGCAGCCCGGCGGACAACTCACGACCACCACCGAAGTGGAGAATTATCCCGGTTTCCCGGACGGCGTGCAGGGACCCGAGATGATGGAATTGTTCAAGAAGCAGGCCGCGCGCTTCGGCACCGAGTTCGTGGAGTTTCGCAACGTCTCGCAAATCCACACGGGCAAGCGCCCCTTCGTCATTGAAGACGAGATGGGGGAGAAGGTCGAGGCGCACGCGGTGATCATTGCGACCGGCGCTAGCGCGAAGTTGATTGGCCTGGACAAGGAGAAAGAGTTGATGGGCTTCGGCGTGTCCGCCTGCGCGACCTGCGACGGCGCCTTCTTCAAAGGCAAGGAAGTGGCGATCGTCGGCGGCGGCGACACCGCGATGGAGGAAGCCACCTTTCTCACGCGCTTCGCGCCCAAGGTGACGGTGATTCACCGCAGAGACGTGTTTCGCGCCTCGAAGATCATGCTCGATCGCGCGCACAAGAATCCGAAGATCGAGTGGAAGTTGTGGAGCGAGGTCGTGGACATCGAGCACGACGCGAAGAAGCAGGTCTCGGCCCTGATGCTCAAGGACACCCAGAACGGCAAGACGGAACGATTCGCGACGCAAGGCTTGTTCGTCGCCATCGGTCACAAGCCGAACACGGCCTTTCTCGGATCCGAGTTTGAGCGCAACGAGGTCGGTTACCTCACGCTCAAGGGCGGCACCCGCACCAGTGTCGAAGGCGTCTTCGCCGCGGGAGACGTTCACGATCCGAATTACCGCCAGGCGGTCACCGCCGCCGGCTGGGGCTGCGCCGCCGCGCTGGACGCCCAACGCTGGTTGGAACACGAAGGGCTGGCCTAATCGCCCGGAGTCGGCATCGGGGCGGGATAGCGCTTGCGGGGAAGTGAAATGTGGAGTACCTTTGGTTGCATGGGTATTCCTTCCTTCCTTCCTTCCTTCCTTCCTTCCTTCCTTCCTAGAGTTCTTGCCCTAACCCTGTTTATGGGTGCCGCTCAGGCGCAAGGGTATGTCGAGGTTGTCCGTGGCGCCACGACTTACACGAGCACGATCGGCATCACCGATGCGATCGCTCAAGCCGGTGGACTGCAAGCGGGTGATACCGTGCTTATCCAGGGCCTCCTCAACGGATCCGGCCTCCCCAAAGCCTATTCGACCAGCACAAGGAGTGAAACGTTTCCGATCCAGATCCCGAGCGGAGTCACGGTCAAGGCCCGCGACTACGTCGCCGTGTACGTGGTAGCCGCGGCAGGTTCCGGCGTCACCACCTTGTTTTCCTTGCTTGCGACTCCTGGAGGAGTGGCGCCAGTCACGCGCTTGGAGAAACTCAACGTCTCCGGGGCCGTCCAAGCCGTCGTGCTGCAAACTGGTGCGAACGAAGCGCTGACGGCGATCCTCGATAAGGTGCGTTTCGGCCGCAACAATACCGCCCTGTATGCAGTCGCGCAGGGCGGCCTCCTTCAAGTCCAGGTCAAGGATTGCAAGATCATGGATGGCGTCCCGGTCTTGGATCCAGTGCCGATCAACCGCTTGTTCAGCAAGGGCCTGGAGTTTCGCGCGGAGGACAACGCCGGCAAGGTGGAGGCGATCGTGGACAATTTCTCCACCTTCGGCATCTTCCCGGCTTCACAGATGAAGCCGGTGCCGTACTCGCGGCAGAGCTACAGCCATGACCTTAGGTCTTACGCGGACGACGTCACACGCTTGATCGAGATTTTCGCCACGAGCACTCAGATCAGCGGACCTGGAGAGCATGACAACGCGAATCCCAATCTCGTGCTACAGGTACCCCAGGTCATTTTGACTGTGAATGGTGGCAGTTTGGGAGGAGCCGGGGTCCAGCAGAATGCAGGATGGGACATCGGACTCTACGCGGACACTGACAGCTCCGGCAGCCAGATTCAAGATTTCTGGTCGTTGTGGGATGCCACTCTCAACGGAGCCGATCTCTCTGCTTTCAAGGCAGCGGGGATCTACGGCTCCGCGACGGTGGAGACGCGCGGCTTCCTCCGCCTGAACCAGGTCACCATCGAGAATACGGGAATGACCGCGGTATCAAATCCCGCACAGGCTCACTATTCGGGGGTCCATCTGGTGACCGAGGAGGCCTACATCG
>CAZCXL010000180.1:0-5741 GCA_964502625.1 uncultured Planctomycetales bacterium
GCCTCACGGAGCGCCTTCTCGATGTCTTGCTCGGTGGCGCCGTCGAAGGCGGCCGTGAGCGCGCGGAACCCGGAGGTCTTCGCGGCCCAACCCAAGTGAGTCTCCAGAATTTGACCGACGTTCATCCGGCTCGGAACACCGAGCGGGTTGAGGACGATGTCTACCGGAGTGCCGTCTTCGAGGTAGGGCAGGTCTTCCGCGGGCAGGATCTTCGCGATCACGCCCTTGTTGCCGTGACGACCCGCCATCTTGTCGCCCGCAGACAAGTTGCGCTTGGTCGCGATCTGCACCTTCACCATTTCGAGCACGCCAGTCGGCAGCTCGTCGCCGCGCGAGAGGCGCGAAGACATCTTGACCTTCCAGGCCTCCTTGTCCTCGATCCGGTTCATGTGCGCGCGCACGATTTCCTCAGCCTTGCCGCGAGTGCTGGGATGCGAGATGCCTTCGGTGTAACCCCTCAGTAAATCGCGCAGTCGCTCCAGGTCGCCGAAGAGCGTGGCTTGAGTGATCTTGATCGGCTTCTTGGTTTGCGGATCCTTGATCGGCTCACCCAGATACTCTTGCAACTCGTCGCTGCAGGTCTGCAGCTCCGTGCGGAACAACTCGTCGTAGTCCGCCTCGATTTGGCGAATGCGCTCGTGCGCGTCGCGCCGCTCGGTCTGCGACATGTTCACCTTGCGCGTGAACTTTTGCGCGCCGATGACGATGCCGCTCACGCCCGCCGGCAGTTTGAGGGAGACGTTTTTCACGTCTTCGCCCGCTCGGCCGAAGATTGCATGCAGCAACCGTTCTTCGGGAGTCAGCTCGGTCTTCGACTTCGGGGCGATCTTGCCAACCAGGATCTCGTTCGGACCGACGCGAGTTCCCACGCGCACGATGCCCTCGTCGTCGAGGTTGCGTAGCGCGCGCTCGCCGGCGTTCGGAATGTCTTTGGTGAACTCTTCCTTGCCGAGAGTCGTCTCACGGATCTCAGCTTCGTATTCCTCAACGTGCACCGAGGTGAAGGCATCGTCCTTGACCAGACGTTCGCTGACCACGATCGCGTCTTCGTAGTTGTAGCCCTCCCAGGACATGAAGGCGACCAAGAGGTTCTTGCCGATCGCGAGCTCGCCTTGGTGCGTGGCCGGACCGTCCGCGAGGATTTCGCCGCGCTTGACCTTCTGGCCGGGCATGACGATCGGACGCTGGTTCAGACAGGTGTGCTCGTTGGTGCCTTGGAACTTGCGCAGCTCGTAGATCTCGGGATCTTCCTTGATCTTGATGTGCGCGGCGTCCACCGACTCCACAGTGCCGGCCTTGCGGGCTTTGAGCACCCAACCGGAGTTGTACGCCACGGCGGTTTCCATGCCGGTGGCCACGAGCGGCGTCTCCGTGAGCAACAGCGGCACCGCTTGGCGCTGCATGTTGGCGCCCATCAGCGCGCGGTTGGCGTCGTCGTGCTCAAGGAAGGGAATCAAGGAGGCCGAGATGCCGAGAATCTGCGACGGATCAATGTCCAGATACTGCACCTTGGCGGCTTCCATGCGGCTGAACTCACCGTGGAAACGGCACATCAGATGCCCGGTGTCGTCGGATACCAGACGGTTCTTGCCGTCGATCTCCGAGTCCGCCGGCGAGAAGATGCACTCGTACTCCTGGTCAGCACGCAGATACGCGATCTCGTCGGTGACTTTGGCATCGCGGACCACGCGGTAAGGCGTGACCAAGAAACCGTAATCGTCCACCATCGAGAACAGCGACAGCGAGGAGATCAGACCGATGTTCGCGCCTTCCGGCGTCTCGATCGGGCACAGGCGGCCGTAGTGGCTGATGTGCACGTCGCGCTCTTGGAAGCCGGCGCGTTTGCGGTTGAGACCGCCCGGTCCGAGCGCGGAGAGGCGCCGCTCGTGCGCGAGTTGCGAGAGCGGGTTGGTTTGGTCCACCACCTGCGAGAGCTCGCCGCGCGCAAAGAACTGGTCCACCGCAGTGGAGAAGGCCTTCGCGTTGATCAAGCTGCGCGGCGTGATCGTTTCGGTGTCGTCCTCTTGGGACATGCGATCGGTGGCGGCGCGCGCGACCTTCAGCATTCCCTTGCGGAACTCTTCTCCCGCCATTTCGGCGATGGTGCGCACCCGGCGGTTGCCGAGGTGGTCGATGTCGTCGGTCTCGCCGATGCCTTGGCGCAGGCCGAGCAGGTACTTGACCGCGTCGAGGTAGTCCTCGGGGGTCAAAGTCGTCGGTCCCTTGTCGGCCTCTGAGGGGCGGCTGAACTTGCGGCTGATGCGGAAGCGACCGACGCGTCCCAGGCTGTAGCGCTGGGCGTCGAAGAAGCGGTCGTGCAGGAGTTCCCGCGCCTTCTCGAGTTGCACCGGGTTGCCCGGACGCAGTTTCGAGTAGATGTGCGCCAGGGCTTCTTCGTGCGTGGTGGTGCCGTCTTCGCGCAGCGAATCGAGGATCAATTTGTCCTCGGGCGCGATCAGCACTTCGATGGACTCGAGATCCGAGCCGGCGATCCGTTCGGCGGATTCCGCCGTGATCAGTTGGCCGGCCTCGGCCCAAACTTCACCGGTGCGCAGATCGCGGATCTGGCCGCAGGCGTGGCGGTTCTCCAATCCGGCGGCGAACTTGGCCTTGGTGCCACGCCCCCGCTCGATGGTTTCGGTGCCGTAGAACAGCCGCAACACGGCGTCGTCAGCGCCCCACTCGGTCTTGAGCGCGCGGAGCAGAGTCAGAGCGGAGAACTTGGACTGCTGGTCGATGCGCACCTGCAGGGTGCCCTTGCCAGAGACCATCAATTCAATCCACGAACCGCGCTCGGGAATCACCCGCGCGCTGTGGATCTTTTTCTCACCGCCATGGTGCTCGACTGAGAAGTCGATGCCCGGAGAGCGGTGCAGTTGCGCGACGATGACGCGTTCGGAGCCGTTGACGATGAACTCGCCGCCACCCAGCATGACCGGCAGATCGCCGAGATAAATTTCTTCCTCGATGCGCTGCTCACCCTTGCGCAGCGACATCCGGACGCGCAGCGGGTGCGCGTAGGAATACTTGAGCTGGCGGCACTCGTCCGGCGTGTAGCGCGGACGGCCGAGATGGAAGGAGTGATACTCCAAGGCCATCGTCTTGTCGTGGCTTTCGACCGGGAAAACCTCGCGGAACAAGGCCTCAAGGCCTTGGAGTTTGCGGCGCGAAGCCGGCACGTCGACTTGCAGGAAGTCGGCGTAGGAACGGGTTTGGAGATCCGAAAGTCCAGGCAGCAGCGCGGGGTCGCGGAACTGGAAGGACCGGTAGTCGCGCACCGGGGTATCGGAGACGGGCTGGGCGTTCGCGGTCATGGGCGGCGGAAGAGGACCGGAGTCGGCTGGTCAGGCAAAACGAGCGGGACGCGCGCGCCGCGCCCGGCCGGAGCCGGGGCGACGGAAATGGCCGATAGCGCAGCCGAGAGAGGGCTGCGCAGTACCGGCACGACCGCCGCCGCAAATGCGGTGGCGGAACGGCTTCGCAGTGCGGTGCGGAATGATTCCCACATCACACGGTCCGGCCGAAGCGGCCGGCGAAGCCGATCAGGCAACTTTGACCTTGGCGCCTGCGTCGGCGAGTTGCTTCTGAATCTGGGCGGCTTCGTCTTTGCTGACGCCCTCTTTCACGGTCTTGGGGGCGCCATCCACGAGATCCTTGGCCTCTTTGAGGCCGAGACTCGTGATTTGGCGGACCACCTTGATCACGTCGATTTTCTTGTCGCCAGCGGCTTCGAGAATGACGTCGAAAGTGGTTTTCTCCTCAACCGGAGCGGCGGCGGCGGCGGGCGCCGCGGCTGCAGCGGCAGGCGCTGCGGCACTCACGCCCCAGCGGCATTCCATTGCCTTGACGAGTTGGGCGGCCTTGCCGATCGGCAAGCCATTCAGTTTTTGGAAGATCGCCTCGAGGTCGGCGTCGAGTTCCACGGTAGCGGTGGTTTCAGACATGGGTAGTGACGGGGTCGGGGAAAAACTGCGGATTTCAGGAAGAAGTTGGCGCCTGAATTAGGCGGCCTGCTCCTGGTCTGCTCGCGCCTGCAGGGCACGAGCTTGAGAGGCGGGCACCTCGGCGAGCACGGTGGCAAGCATCCGTGCGGGTCCGATGATGGCTCCGCACAACATGGCGCGGACGGTGTTCTTGTCCGGCATTGCGGCGATCAACGCCGCTTCGGCCGCGTTCATCGGAGCGCCGTCGAGGTAGGCGCCGCGGTAGTGGACCTTGCGCACCTTCTCCGCGGCCCACAACTTCTCGATCGCCTTGGCGGCAGAGATGGTGGATTCCGTGCTGCCGAGGAGCATCGCGCAGGTGCCGCCGAGCACTCCCGCTTCGAGCGGGATGCCGGCCTCACGCAGCGCCACGTTGGCGAGACGATTCTTCGCGACGCAAAGTTCCGCGCCGGTGCTGCGCACTTCGTTGCGCAATTTGGAAGCCTGGTCCACGGAAAGCGCCTCGAATCCGAGGACGACGACGCCCTCGCGATCCTTCAGCAGGCTCACGTACTCGCGGACCATCCATTCATTGATTTTGCTGGGCATGGTTGCGACTCCTATTGAGCGTTGACGTACTCGACGCGCAGGCCGGGGCCCATGGTCGAAGACACGCTCACGTTGCGGACGTAGTGGCCCTTGGCCGAAGCCGGCCGCAAAGACACCACGTAATCCAGGAAGGCCCGCGCGTTCTCTTCGAGCGCCTGCGGAGTGAAGGAAATCTTGCCGATCGGCACGTGCAGATTGCCGCCGGAGTCCACCCGGAACTCGACCTTACCGGCCATGAATTCCTTGACGGCTTGCGGCACGTTCGGGGTGACCGTGCCAGATTTTGGCGACGGCATCTTGCCCTGCGGGCCGAGCACGCGGCCCAATTTGCCGACCACGCGCATCATGCCCGGATGGGCGATGACTACGTCGAAGTCGGTCCAGCCGCCCTCGATCTTGGCGGCGAGATCGTCGCCGCCGACTTCCATCGCGCCCATCTCGCGCGCCTGCTCAGCGGCTGCGCCTTCGGCGAACACGATGACGCGCGTCGTCTTGCCCAACCCGTTGGGCAGGCTGACGGCGCCGCGGACCATTTGGTCCGATTTCTTGGGATCCACGCCGAGGCGCACGGCGCACTCGACGGTCTCGTCGAACTTGGCCTTGCGCAGTTGCTTCAGGGTGCCCAAAGCAAGGGACAGCGGGTAGACCTTCTCCGGGTCCACCTTGGCGGCGTTCTCAATGACGCGACGGCTTTGACTCATGTTTAGCCCTCCACGCGGATGCCCATGCTCCGCGCCGTTCCCTGCACCATGCTCATGGCGGCCTCGAGCGAGGCCGCGTTCAGATCCTTCATCTTCAGTTCCGCGATTTCGCGGACCTGAGACTGCTTGACCGTGCCGACCATTTCGGTGCCGACGGTTTTGGCGCCCTTCTCGACGCCTGCGGCCTTGAGCAACAGGACCGCGGCAGGCGGGGTCTTGTATTCAAGTTTGAAGGTGCGGTCCTTGAAGACCGTGATGATGACCGGGATGATCATCCCGAGTTGATTGCGCGTGGCGTCGTTGAATTGCTTCACGAACTCGCCAATCGGCACGCCCGCGCCGCCGAGCGCCGGCCCCACCGGCGGGGCCGGAGTGGCCTGCCCGCCAGGGCATTGCAGTTTGATTTTTGCGGTGATTTCCTTAGCCATGATTTCCCTCCCACCGTGGTGGTCTTAACGGGACCGCCGCGCCATGAGCGCGGCGCTGATGTTCAGACGGGTTCCACCTG
>CAZCXL010000181.1:0-5737 GCA_964502625.1 uncultured Planctomycetales bacterium
ACATCCCACACCGCCTGCTCGTGAGGTCCGATTTTTTGCAACAGGCGCCCGGTGAACGCGTCGTGGATGGCGACGTATAAGGGTGCTGAGCCGCGACTCGCGATGGCGATGCGAGATCCATCGTCGCTGTATTCGGCCCTGTCGAGTATCTCGGAATGGCCTTCGAGAGTTGACAGGGTGCGATCGTCCGAGGCGCTCCGGATTTCCGTGAAGCAGGACGACGGCGGTCCCACTGCCACCCGCTCCACTGCATAGCACTCGCCTCTCTCATCAATGGCCACGATGCTGCCCTCGACCTCACGGTGTTCCAGCAGAGTCCAAGTCGCGGTATCCCATACGGTCCACAGGTCAGGCCCTGTCGTGGCGGAGTACAGCCTTGAGCCATCAGGACTGAAGACGGCCCGATTGCATTCGCCTCCAAGATCAAGAGTGCGAATGATTGTACCACTCACTCTGTCCCAGATGCAGATGGTGCTTTTCGCGCCATTGTAGAAGACGGCAAGAGTATGACCGTCAGGGCTGATTGCCGCGTAGTCCGCATCCCAGGCGCCCTCCGGTGCAAGCAAAGTGCGCCGCTCGTGAAGCTTGTCAAAAACTTCCAAGAGCAGATTGTTAGCGTCGAGTCCCGGACGGCGCTGCGCAGCCTCGATAGCGAGAAGGAGGGCCAGTGTCGGGTCCGAATCCAATTGAGCCCGTGAGTCCCCGAGCAAGTGGACTCCAAGGGTATGCTCTGACTCCACGCGCTGCCAAAGAGTGAAGCCAACGAGCGCAAACATGGCGAGCAGGAGACTCAGGCTGATGGCCGGGTGCCTTTGGGACCAACGATGCGCGCGCAGCAGGGATCCGGCAGGCCGGGCCTCGACGGGACGTTTGGCCTCGAAGTTCTCCAAATCGCGCGCGAGGTCCGCGGAACTCTGGTACCGGCGAGCGAGATCCGTTTCCATCGCCTTCGCGCAGATGGTCGCGATGTCGCGGGGCACAGCTCGGTTGAGAGTACGCACCGCGGGCGGCCGACCTTCGCGAATCCGTTGCCGGATGGACTCCGAGGAATCGTCCGCGTGGGCAGGCCGCAGCGTGAGAGCCTCGTAGAAAGTGGCGCCGAGAGAATAGACGTCGCAGCGTGCATCGTGATGGAATCCTGGCTCGCCCCGAATCTGCTCCGGCGACATGTAAAGGAGCGAGCCGAGCTGGGAACTCGTTTGCGTCAGTTCCGCCGCGCCTTCGGCCGCGCCGAGGCCGAAGTCCGTCAGCAGGACGCGGCCGTCGAGCGTGAGCAGGATGTTCGAAGGTTTGACGTCGCGATGCAGAATGCCGCGACCGTGGGCATGCTCGAGGGCTTCGGCCACGGAATGCGCAATGCGGACACAGGTCGCGGTCCATGAACCCCGGTAGAGGGAAGCGGCGCTCACCGCGGCGACACGCGGCTCCTGGCCGGCACGGCGCGCGACCGCCAGCGCCAGATCCTGGCCGGTCAATTGCCCCGGCTCGCGGCCTTGGAGATCCTGCAGCGCTTCCGCGAGCGAACAGCCTTCGATCCGTTCCATCGCGAAGTAGGGCACGCCGCCCTCCTCGCCGACGGTGAAAATGGGAACGATTCCAGGATGCTGGAGGCGGGACACGATGTCCACTTCGCGCCGGAAGCGCGCGCGGGCGCCGGAAAAGAAAAGCATCTCCGGACGGATGACCTTGAGCGCGACCGTCCGGCCCAGCGATTCCTGACGCGCCTGGTACACGACCCCCATTCCCCCGCCGCCAAGCCGCCGCTGCAAGGTGAACTCGCCGAGACGCGAGGGGAAGGCTTGGTCCTGGGCTTTGCCTGGCTCCGCGAGCAGTCCAATGGCCGCGAGTCGCTCTAGACGACGCCGAATGTGCGTCTCATGCCCGGGGTGCTCGCGGCACACCTCGTCCACGGCGCGCCACCCTTCTGCCGGAATGCGTGCGATGCACTCGGCGATCCAGGTCTCACGCGGGTCTGCATCGGGCGATACAGAAGCGAGAGAAGGATCCGGCTCAAAATCTGACGAAGGGAGAGATTCCAGTCGGTGATGGGCGCCGTGGAGGTTGGACCGCGAGAGTGCGCCAGGGGCAAAATCATTTTAGCCGTGGGGAGTGACGCGCCTTGCCCCGTCAGCCTCGACAGAGCAATGACTGCTCCAGCTCCAGTTCAGTGAGGCCGATGAGCAGAAGCGCCGCCGTAGGTGCGCATTGCTGCAAGCCAGCCCACGCGTGATGTCCAAGATACTTGACACGGCCTACGGTGTCCAGTATTCTTGACACCATGTCAAACACGTCCTTCGAAGAAAAGAGCGTCTGGATTCAACTGATTGGCCTCGTGGCCGTGCTGGGCGCATACTTTGTCATTGCCGGAATCATGCTGTCCCAGGGCATCACCGACCTCCGCCCCTACGTGCCTTTGTTCTGCGTGGCCGTTGCGCTGCTGGTGATCGTGCTCGTGGCCGGACACGTCGCCGTCGCGCTCGCGAGCAAGCCGGAAGGCCGTGACGAGCGCGACCGGTTGATCGGCTGGCGCGCCGAGAGCAACTCCGCCTGGATTCTCGGAGCAAGCGCCTTCATGGCCGTCACCGGGATGGTGTTGTCCATCGAGAACGTGTGGATTGCGCACTTCCTCATGCTCTGCATGATGCTTTCTGAAATAGCCAAATGCGGATTTCAACTGCTCTACTACCGGCGGGGCATGTAACCATGAGTCCGGCCAAGCCGAAAATTCACAATCAGATCCGCGTTTTGCGTTTTCATCAGCAAGAAATGACTCAGCAAGAGCTTGCGGATCGGATCGGCGTCTCGCGCCAAACCGTGAACGCGATTGAGGGAGACAAGTACTCGCCCTCCTTGGAAGTGGCCTTCCGCATTGCGAAAGTGTTCCGCAAGCCGCTGGAGGAAGTGTTCCAATACGGAGCGAAGCAGGATTGATGCTCGGCTACGATGGGAAGCGGCCTTGCCTCTCTCAACGTCCAGCATGAAGCTCACCGAAATCTGGCGCTACCCCGTCAAATCCATGGCAGGCGAGCGGATGCAGAGCGCCCGCCTTGGACCGCTCGGCATTGTTGGCGACCGCATCCTCCACGCCGAAAGCGCCGGTGGGAGAGTGCTCACTTCACGCTCCCTTCCGCGATTTCTAGGCCATCAGGCCACGCTCGACGCGAAGGGCAAGGTGCTGGTGGACGGAAGGCCGTGGAAAGATCCGAGTGTGGCGGCCGAGGTCGAAGAAATCGGCGGCGAGGGCGCCCAACTGGTGCACTTCGAGGGCGCCGAACGCTTCGACGTGCTGCCCTTGCTCGTCGCCACCGACGGCGCGATCGCCGCGTTCGGGCACGACCACCGCCGCTTGCGACCGAACTTGGTCATCGGCGGAGTGTCGGGCATGGCCGAGCGTGGGTGGCCCGGAGCCGTACTGCAGATCGGCGCAGTGCGCATCGGCATCCAGGATCTGCGCTCCCGCTGCATCATGACCTCTTTCGATCCCGACACTTTGGTGCAGGACAAGGGGATTACGCGCGGCATCTACGAACGTTTCGAAGGCAAGCTCGCCCTCAACTGTTTCGTGATCGAGGGCGGAGAAATCGCCGTCGGTGACGCAGTGCAACTCGTCGGAGAACTCGGAACGGAACCTTAATTCCGGGAGTGGAATCAACATGCCGGACATCCATCATGATTTCCCCATCCACGCGACTCTCGAGCGCGTCTTTCATGCCATCAGCGCGCCGGAGGGCCTTGACTCCTGGTGGACCAAGCAGTCATCCGGCAAGGCGCAACTCGGAGCCGAGTACACCCTTAGTTTCGGTCCGGGCTACGACTGGCGCGCGCGCGTTTCGCGCTGCAGTCCTTGCTCTGAGTTCGAGCTCGAATTGACCGAGTCGGACGAAGATTGGCAAGGCACGCGAGTCGGATTTGAACTCGAAACGCGAGGCACGCTCACTTGGCTGCGCTTTCACCATACGGGCTGGCGGCAAGCCAACGAGCACTATCGCATCACGAGCAACTGCTGGGCGTTGTATTTGCGCATCCTGCGTCGCGCGTTGGAGCATGGCGAATCAGTCCCCTACGAAGCGCGTCTCGACGTCTGAGATTTCAAGCGCGCGGCCCACACACCTGCTGCAATTTGATCACGGTCGCCCAATTGCGCGAGGTGACGCTTTCACCGGTAGCTTTGGCCAAACTCTTTCCCAATTTCGAATCGAGGACGCCACCCGGACACCACAGGTAGGCAGCTTGGCTCCCCACCGCGTAACGCTCCGGCACCCAGGAGTCGACGAGTAGGGATCGAGCCCGGGTGCGGGTGGCGGCATCTGCAAGAAAGGCGACAAGGCCCTTGGATGGCTCCTTCGAAAACTCAGTCAATGGATTTTCCGCCACAATGGAATCGAGTTCCGTCGCCGTCACGACAATCACCGCGACCTCGAATCCGCTCCTGGCAAGAATCGCCGCACGAATGCGCGTGGCGAGTTTCCCTGGGTTGGGGCGAGGCGCTTCAAACACGGCATTGCCGCTATTGAGCAGAGTGCGGATCTCCGTCAAGCCGAGCGCTTCGAGCAGCTCGCGTAAGTCCGCCATCGGCAGACGCTTGGCGCGGCCGACGTTGATGCCGCGCAACAGGGCGATGCAGGTGGTCATGAGTCTTACGCGCTCATCCGCTCAGATCTTGCGCGCATCGTAAGCCCAGTGCAGCAGAGCCTGACGCTGTCTGCGACGGCACTCCAGATCTAGCGGGCGACAATTCTTTTCGATTTGCGCGCGGTGGCGCCGCACGGCGCTCCAACGCTTGATCTGGCGCTCGTCATCCGGCCCTCGTCGGCCGAAGAAGTAACGGCAATACCACTGGAACCAGCCGCGCGGATCATCGGCATGGATCCAGCCCTTGGCGCGCCACACCGAGAGCGGCTGTGAAGCGTTGACGCCGAAACAGTTGAGCTTCGCATCGTGGCGTTCCGCGCAAAGTTTGGCCTTCGTGAACCACGCGGCTGGAAACTCGGCGGCGCAGTCCGTCATGTACTTGCCTCCGAACACTCCGAGCGCGAGCAGTTGTTGGGGAGTCAGTTCAGGATGAAAGTCCGGATGAAAGTTTCCACCGATCGGCTCGACTCTGCGATACACATAGCCTTGCTGCATGAGGTCATGGACCTCGATGGTCTGGCCAGAATTGCGGGCTCCGCTCACGCTGCCGTCCGTTACGGGCCTTACCCCTTCGCTGCCGGGCGCGGAAAGAAAGTCAGCGGAACTGTGAGGAGTTTCCCCGCGCGCATCACGGTGATCTGCACGGTGTCGCCATTCTTGTAGCCGGAAAGTGCGTCCATGAAGTCGTAGATGTCACCGATGACCGTCTCGTCGATTTTGCGGATCACGTCGGCGGGTTGCAGTCCGGCTTTCTCAGCAGGGCTGCCAGGGCTGGTGCCGGCTATCTGCATGCCACCGCCTTCGGGCGCGGCCGCGTAGTCGGGAATCGAGCCGAACCACACCGATGCGCGGCGCACCTCGCGCTCGCCGCCTTCAGGCGCAGCCGGCTTGATGTAAGCCAGAGTGGAGCGGTCAACGAGTTGGAGCTGAGTGAGTAGTTCCGTCACGGCGAGGGCGACTGCCTGCATGCCTGCGTAGTCCAGTTTGTCGGCGTCGTCGCTCGGTTTGTGATAATCCGCATGCAAACCCGAGAAGAAGAACAGTGCCGGCAGTCCGTATTGATGAAAAGACATGTGGTCCGCACCGCCGCCGCCCGGCCACTGTC
>CAZCXL010000182.1:0-5717 GCA_964502625.1 uncultured Planctomycetales bacterium
CATCTTGCCGGCCTCGATCTTCGAGAAGTCGAGTAGGTCGTTGATGAGGAGAAGCAGGTTTGAGCCGCACCGTTTGACGATGTCCGTCAAGCCGCGTTGCTCTTCGGTCACACCACTCTCGACAATCATGTCCGTGATGCCCAGGATGCCGTTGAGCGGTGTGCGCACTTCGTGGCTTACGTTCGCCAAAAAGCGCTGTTTGGCTTGATTGGCGGCCTCGGATTTCTTGCAAGCGCTTTCCAGCTCCGTCCTGGCGGCCTCGAGATCTTGCAGCAGGGCTTCGTTCCGATAGTGCTGGAATCGCCCCTTTTCGAAATTGTGTGCAGCCTTGCGCGCGCCACTCAGGCAGAAAACCAAGTACAGACCGCCCATGGTGGCAAGCTGCGCGTCGAAAGTCTTTTCCTCGAGGGACAAGGCGACGATCGCAGGAAGCATGAGGCTGCAAGAGAACAGCGCGAAGGAGCGAAAGCGCGTGCCGAGCGTCACCAGCGAACCTGCCGTGAGGCCTGCGAGCACCATCATCATGAAGGCCCGGTGCTCAGAGTGCAGCGAGGGCAGCATGATGAGAAAGCCGAGGCTCCAGGCCGCTGCGCATCCGAAGATGGCCAAAGAGTGCAGTCGGAGATCCAGATCTTCGGGCGGCCGTGCGCGCTTGCTGAATCGATAGAGCAAGAGCCCCCGCACCAACACGCTTACGGTGACGCCGCCGGCGAGGGTGAGTAGCACCGATCCGGGCAGGATCAGGTGCAGGAATGTCACCACGAGGATCATGGCCGCCAAGTGGCCGAACATGGCGTTGATCTCGAAGCCGTACAGGGCCCTCACCGTATCTGTGAAGAGCCGCTCCGACTGGGAGGAGCGCTGCTCGTTGAGCTGGGAATTCCCAGGATCAAGCAGCGGAATCGAGAGGCGTAGGCTCAAGCGGGAAGGTCCTCCACTCCCTTGAAAAAAGGGCTGGCAGGGAACACATCGGCCGCATGGGGCGGGTTCCTGAAGCAATTCGGGCGTCGTTAACCTTGCGGCATGCTCCCGTTCGCGCCCCAATTTCTGGCCTTGATCGCCTGCTCGGCTTGCGCCGCCCGGCCAGCCGATTTTTCGAGCACGGCACTCGCTTTCCCGCCCGCTGCTCAGGGCCCTGGGATTCCTCCCGAACTCAGTCTGCCGCGGCATCCTGCGCTCTCGCCTGATGGCAGCCGCGTGGCGTTCAGCCATCAAGGCGACGTGTGGGTGGCTTCGGTCTCGGATGGCATTGCTGTTCGTCTGACCGCGCACGATGCCTTCGAAGGTCGGCCGGCCTTCTCTCCTGATGGAAGCAAACTCGCTTTTCTCTCGACGCGGCACGGCAATGCAGACGTCTTTGTCATGCCCGCGCAGGGCGGAGTGGCGGAGCGTCTGACTTGGAACTCCGAGAGCGAATCACTCGCGGGATGGCTTGATGGCGAGCGTTTGTTGATCGGTGCCCAGCGTGATCGCCGCTACTCGCGCCGCGATCAAGGCGCTTGGATCGTGCAACTGGATGGCCGTACTCCGGAAGTGCTTGGAGATTGGGCAATGCAGCGGCCCACCGTCAGCATCGATGGCCGCTGGTTGGCGTATGAGCGCGGACACGGCGAGCCGAATCGGCGCGCCTATCGCGGCTCCGCGAACAGCGATCTCTGGCTCGCCGATTTGAGCAACGGCGAGCAACGCGAGCTCACCGATTTCTCCGGCAACGATCTGGCGCCGATGTTCTCGCCGGATGCGCGCACGCTTTGGTTTCTGTCGGACCGCGCTTGCCCGGGGAACGAGAGTGGGCGCGATCTGGGCCTTTGGCGCATGGCGCGCGAAGGAGGAGCCGCGCGCTTGCTCTATCACCCGGGCGGCCGCAGCCTGCGGAACCCGAAGCTCAGCGCGGATGGTCAATGGATCGTGGCCGAACTGGATGCGGGCCTGGTACTCGTCAACACCCAGCGCGGAGAGGCCCGTCCCTTGCCGGTCTTCGGGCCGTTTGACCCCTCACAGCCCCAAGAGGTGGAGGTGAGCGTGGATCGAGCCAATGGCGGGCTGATTGTTTCTCCGGATGGAGAGAGCATCGCCTTCGTGGCGCAAGGCGACGTGTTCGTGATGCGCAAGCATGAAGAGATTCATCGCTCCATGCGCGTGACGAACCATCCGGCTCCCGACACCGATCCGATCTGGGTGGATGAGGGCAAGGCCCTGCTCTTCGTCAGTCAGCGCGACGGCAACGGCGAGGTCTACCGAGTGCGCCCGGCGCAGGCCGATCAACCCTTCTGGAAATCCGCGCACTTCATGGAGGAACGGCTCACTATGACGCCGGCTGATGAATCTGAGCTTGCGCTCTCGCCGAATGGAAAACTTTTGGCTTGGGTTGAGGGCATTGGTCGACTGGTCGTCGGCGATCCGGCCACGCTGACGGTGCAAAGAGAAATCAGCCAGTCCTTCGAAGCGCCCGAATTTGATTGGTCTCCGGATTCGCGCTGGCTCGCCTTCACGCGATCCGATAACGACTTCAATTCCGAGATTTGGCTCTGCCTTGCGAACCCGGAGGGCCTGGAGCCGAATGCGCCGGGCGTACAGCCGTTCAACTTGACGCGCCACCCCGACAACGACGGCGCTCCCCACTTTTCTCCGGACGGGCGCAAGCTCGCTTTCACTTCGCGGCGCATGATGCTGGATGAAACCGACGTTTGGGTGGCGTGGTTGCGCGCGGAGGATCTCGAGCGAGATCCGCGCGAGCGCTTGGAGGCCGAAGAGGCCGCGGAGAAGGCGAAGAAGGAGCATGCGAAGGGGAAGAAGCCCGCGGCTCATGCACTGGCCGGAGAATGGAAGGGGAGCGTGCGGGGGCCTGCGCCTGCGGACGAGGCAGGAATTGCCGTGCTGCTGCGCATCGAGACGGAGACGGAAGGCGCCTTGAAGGTGTTCATGGAGTCGGCGCTGCATGGCGGCCCAGTGGAAATGCCGGTTTGGACAGCTGAGACCAAAGAACTTTGCGGCCGCTGGAGCGGCGCGGACGAGATCGAGATCCTGCTCGCGCTCAAACTCGGCGAGGATGGAAAGTTGAGCGGCGACGCGACTTCGGGTGAATCGACCTGGATTTTCACGCTCGAGCGTGCGGTGGTCGCTCCGGAGGTTGAAGCCTTGGTCATCGACTGGGACGGTCTGAGCCGACGCATCACTCGCCTGACGCGTCGCGAGGGCAATGAAACGGCACTCGGCTGGGACGCAGACTCGAAGTTGGTGTACTTCAATGCCTCCGCAGGCACTCAATTGACGAATGACACCGATGGTGAGCGTGGATTCTTCTCCGCGGTGGTGAACGACGGCAAGATTGAGAAAATCGAACCTGAGGGCGCATCCTCGCTGACCCGCCACGAGAAGGAGTTGCTCTATCTCAAGGCCGGGCGCATTACAGGACGCAGCTCCAAGACCGTGAGCTACGAATTCGACGCACGCTACCGGCAAGACCGTGCCGCTCTACGCGCTGAGGTGATACGCGAGGCCTGGAGAGCGCTCGACCGGAATTTTTACGACTCGCAGTTTCACGGCCACGACTGGGCAGCCTCACTGGCACGCTGGGAGCCGCTTGCGCTTGCGGCGAGCACCCGCGAGGACTTTGATGAAATGGTGAACTGGATGCTCGGCGAAATGAATTCGAGTCACATGGGTTTCCGGGGAGCCGCCACCGGCGTCACCTCGGCCGCGGAGATCGACGCGACCCGCACGGGATACCTCGGCGTGTTGTGGGATGAATCATTCCCGGGGCCGGGGCGCAAGGTCTTGGAGTTGCTGCCGAATGGTCCTGCGGCGCGCGCGATCAGCCGCCTCGAACCGGGAGAGATCGTGCTCGCCATCAACGACGTGGACTACGTCGAAGGCGGCAACTGGGATCGGCTGATGGCTGGCACCGTAGATCGTGAGACGCGGGTGAGGGTGGCCGGAGTGGACGGTGCGGAGCGTGAATTGACCATTCGCCCGACCGGCTCGCTTGCGGATCTGCTCTACGAGCGTTTTCAGCGTCAATGTCGCCAGCGCGTCGATGCGGCCAGCGGCGGTCGGCTCGGCTACGTGCACGTCGAAGCGATGGGCACCGAGAGTTTGATCGAATTCGAGCGCGCGCTCACGGATGCCGGTGAAGGCAAAGATGGTCTCTTGATTGACGTTCGCGAGAACGGCGGCGGCTGGACCACGGACATGATGCTCACGATGCTGTTGGGCCAAGATCACGCCCTGACCGTGCCGCGCGACGGCGGCGAGGGCTATCCGCACGATCGCCTGATCTTTGCGCGATGGGACAAACCAATCGTCGTGCTTTGCAACGAGAACTCTTACTCGAACGCAGAGATCTTCTCTTGGGCGATCCGCACGCTGAAGCGGGGCCCCGTGGTGGGCAAGCAAACCTACGGCGCGGTGATCTCCACCGGCGGCACCGGCTTACAGGATGGTTCCTTCGTGCGCCTGCCCTTCCGCGGCTGGTACGTCAACGACGGAACGCATACCAACATGGAAGGTCACGGTTGTCCGCCCGATTACGCAGTAGAGAATCTTCCGCAGGACTTCCGTGCCGGATTGGACCGCCAATTGGAGAAGGCGGTCACGGTCGGGCTCAGCCTCCTGCCTTGAGTCAGGCGCCGAGTTGATCTGCAAGATCCGCCAGGTCTCTTGCGGCGAAGTCGAGCGGGAGCCCTGCAGGCGCCCGCTCGGCGTCGCGAGCCACGAAGGCCAACGCAAAGCCGAGCGCGTGCGCGGGGATGAGATCGTAGAACCCGTAGGCGCTCACGTGCAGCACGCGCTCGGGCGGCACGCGCAGTTCTTCAAGCGCCACGCGCCAGTGTCCGGGAGCAGGTTTGTAGGAGCCCGCACGCCCTGCATCCACCATGAGGGCAATCGGGGCGCGCAAGTGATGTGCAGCACACGCAGCCAAGGGTGCTGCGTCGCAATTCGAGAGCAGGCCAAGCGGCGCGACGCGCGCGAGGCGCTGCAGGGCCGCAGGAGTATCCGCGAAGACGGGCCAATCACCCTGCGAATCCGCGAAGCGCTCCGCTTGTGCGAGCGGGAGGTGAAAACCGAGCCGACGGCAGCCTTCCGTGAGCGAGCGGATGAGCACCTCACGGTAGGGGAGAAAGCGGCCGCGCTGAATCTCCTGCTCCGCTTCCTCCCGGGCGGAGATGACTGCGTCGAGTTCAGGAATCCACGGCGCGAGGGCTGGAAGCGCAGTGAGCGCCTCGCGCGTGCCGCGTCGCCAATCCACCAGGGTGCCGAAGCAATCGAAAGTGATTGCTGCAAAGGAGCGCATCCGTTTGATTCTAGGAGCCTCGGTCCCGATGATGGAGGCCCTCGGATTTTTACCGTCCTGACATGAGCGCCGCACCCGTCTTCGAAGCACAGGGTCTCCACGTCCGCCTCGGCGGCCGCGAGATTCTGCGCGGCGTGGATCTGCGTGTGGAGGAAGGAGATCTTTACGGTCTTCTCGGCCGGAACGGCGCCGGCAAGACCACGGCGATGCGTTGTCTGCTCGGCCTGCTGCCGCGAAGAGCGGGCAATTGCACTGTCTTCGGAGTGGACTCCGCGCACATCGCGGATTGTCCGGAGCAGATCGGAATGGCGCTTGACCCGCCCGGCCTGGACGACTCCCTCTCCGTCCGGCAGAACCTGGAACTTTCGCGCATCCGCGGCGGACTTCGAAACGGCCGCAGCGTGGACGACGTCCAGGCGGCCAT
>CAZCXL010000183.1:0-5710 GCA_964502625.1 uncultured Planctomycetales bacterium
CTGTACGCCGAGGCAGGCGTCGAGTTCGAAGCGGAAGCAATCGCCGAGCAGCCGACCTTCGAAGCCGCCGTGGGCGCGCAGCGGGGCGATGCGCAGCGACATGTTGGCACCCCGAAAGTGGTCCACTTCGACCACCCGTGCGGTGTGGCGCGTGCTCTGGTCCAGGATCAGGCCGGGGAAAATCACCCGGTTGCGAAAGCGCGCGCGGCGTTCCTCCGGCTTTCCATTCACCACGTTGATCGCGGGGCCGGCCACGCCTCCCACGCGGGGATCAGCCTCATAATGGCGGGCGAGATGGGCGAGCCAATGCGCGCGCGGGATTGCATCATCATCCAGCAAGCAGCCGACGTCACCGGTGGCGGCGGCGAGCAGCGCGTTCTCGGCGACCACGATGCCGGGGGCAGCGAGCATGACCTTGCGCACCACCAATTTCGGGTGCTGCGTCATGAACTCATCCACTACCTGCACGCCTGCGGGGTCGAGATCCGGGCGCAAGGAAACCAAGATTTCGTCCGGGAGTCGCGATTGCTCCGCCAACGCCGCGAGGTTCTGACTGAGCAGTTCAGGCCGCTTCAGGGTTGGTACGAAAACCGAGAAACGCAAGGGCTCGACCACGGAGTGGCTCATTCGGTAGCCGCCTCCGCGGCAGCTTCGCGGTAAACGCGCGCGTGCGCCGCGGCACTGCGATCCCAGGTGAAGCGGGCGGCCCATGCGAGACCGCGCGCAATCCGCGCGCTTCGCGCGGCGCTCGGAGTCACGGCCGCGCGCAATCCGACGGCGATCGCTTCCGCGTTACGCGGATCCACCAGGATGCCTGCGTCACCGGCGACTTCGGGCAAGGAACAGGCGTCGGCCGCCACAACGGGAGCACCGCACGCCATGGCTTCAAGCACCGGAATGCCGAATCCTTCCAGAAAGGAGACCAAAGCGAAGGCCTGGCAGGAGCGGTACAGCCGCGGAATGTCATCTTCGTCCACGAAGCCTGTGCGCAATACGCCGGAGTCGTCGCCGCGCGCGATGATGCGCGCCCACATCTCGTCGAACAGCCAGCCCTGCGCTCCGGCAAGCACGAGTTGTCCTGTGAATCCTTCCCTACGCAAGATTTGAAAGGCTGCGCAAAGTCCCTCGATGTTTTTGTTGGGCTGCAGAGTGCCGAGATAAAGCAGAAATCCCGGACGGATTTCGTAGCGTCGTTCCAGACGCGCATGATCGGCGGCTAGGTCGGTGGCGGGAGTAAACTCCGTGCCGATGCCGTGGTGAATCGCCACGACGCGATCTTCGGGAATGCTGAGCCGTTCGACGATGTCACGGCGCGAGAACTCACTGACCGTGATGATTCGATGAGACCTGCGCGCGCTCGGCGGCACGGTGCGCTGGCGGTCCGCGATCCAGGCTGCAGGCAACCCCTCCGGAGCGCGCAGGAAGGCGAGGTCGTGGATCGTGACTACGCGCGCAGAACGCCGGGTTCTTGGCACCAGATCGAAGGGGCCGTGAAAGAGATCGTGACTTCCGGCCGTACACTCGACCGGCACGCGTAGCGCTTGGAGCAGTTGCGGCGGCACGTGCGAGACCATGCGCTTTGAGATGCCTGCAAGTTTGCAGGTTTCTTCCATCTTGGGGCGGTGCCTGAGCCGCGTGAAGTTGAAATAGAGAACGATTTCCCAGTCTTGTGGCGCGGCAGACGGCAATCGCCGCAGCAACTCCATTCCGTAGCGGTAGGCGCCGCCCTTGTGGTAGCCGGTGAGCGCCATCGCCGTGGCGTCGAACAGGATCTTCATGCGGAGAGGGTGCCGGCGAGTCGGTAGGCGGCAACGGTTTGCTCAGCGCAATGGCGCCAAGTGAAGGATGCCGCCCGCGCGCGACCACGGGCGCGCAGATTCTCGCATAGTGCTTGGTCGGCATCCACGCGCAGAATCAAGCTCGAAAGAGCGTCGGCGTCGTCTGCGTCGTGGAGCAATGCAGCACCTCCCGCCACTTCCGGCAGCGCGCCGCGATCCGAACTGATCACCGGAGTTCCCGCAGCCATCGCTTCGAGCACGGGCAGGCCAAAGCCTTCGTAGCGTGATGGCAACATCAGCGCGCGCGCGCCCGCCATCAGCGGCGGCAGGTCATCCTGCGCGACGAATCCCAGAAAACGCACGCGTTCGCGTAAGGCTGGATGACGCGCCAAAGCCTCATCCGCCTCGCGCATGCCCCACGCTGCGCGGCCGGCTACGGCGAGCTGGGCCCGCGTTCCTTTCGCAATTTGGCCGAAAGCGTCGAGCAGCAGCGGGAGATTCTTCTTGGGCTCGACTGATCCAACGAAGAGGAAGTACGGATCTGCGCCGAGCCCGAGTCGTGCGGCAACTTCTTGCGCCCGCGCCGGATCTTCACCGGCCGAGAAGAATCTTTGGTGCACTCCATGCGGCACGACCGTAGTGCGTCCGCGCGCGATGCCGAATTGACGAATCAGATCCTCGCGGGTGTGTTCACTCACGCAGATCCAGAGCGTGGCTTGGGCGGCCAACGCCGCGGTGCCCTGGAGCAGTCGCTTCGTCCAACGCGGATCGAGAAACTGCGGATGGTGCACGTACATCAAATCATGCGCCGTCACGACCACGCGTCCCCGAGAGCGCAGCGGACACACCGGCTCTGGAAGATGCACGAGATCGTGCGGCCCGGCAAACCATTCGAAGCGTGCGCCCACGCGCCGCAGCGCGTGGAGCAACTCAGGCGTCGCCCACCAATGGCGCAAGCTCGCGCCTTGATCCTGCAAGGACTGCAGCGCGGACAAATGACGAGGGTGCAAGAAGGCGCTCCACACCAGCAACTGCAGTTCGGGATCTTGCAGTGCGAGCAACTCAGGCACGAGTTGTTGCCAGTAGGAATCAATTCCCCCGAAATCCTTCGTGCGCGCAAGCCGATGGCCTTCGATGAGTACTCTCATCGTGCGCGTCCTCGCGTCACGAGGTCTTGGCGATGCGCCTCAAGATCGTCCCAGTGCCGCTGCGGTTGGAATTCTTGTCGCACCCAGGCGCGCATCCGTAAGCCGCGTGCCTGCAGTTCTTGGGGGTCAGCCACCGCGCGCTCAATTCCTTGCGCGAGGTCCTG
This sequence comes from uncultured Planctomycetales bacterium, assembly GCA_964502625.1. Lineage (GTDB taxonomy): Bacteria > Planctomycetota > UBA1135 > UBA1135 > UBA1135 > JAQBVK01. The sequence goes on from CAZCXL010000183.1 coordinate 3,091, forward strand.
CACGTCTTCGTTGCGGAAGGTCCAGCCGCGGTCCTCGGCCAAGAGCTCGGGGCTGCCGCCGCGCCCAGAGGCCAAGGATGCTCGTCCGCGGGCGCCGGCTTCGAGTACGGTCAGGGGAGAGTTTTCGGGCACGCGCGAGGGAAGCACCAGAAGGTGACAGCGGGAATAGGCCTCCTCCATGGCGGACGCTCCACAGTGCCCCAGAAAGCGCACCCGCTCGCTGAGGCCAAGATCTTTGCACAACTGTTCCAGGGCCGCTTGCTGATCCCCTGAACCCGCGATCTCCAGAGCGGCCCCGCGCGCGGCACCTCGCAGGAGGGGAAGCGCCTGGAGCAGAAGATCCACCCCCTTGGATCGGTAGAGGGAGCCCGCAAAAAACAATTGCAGAGGATTGTTATTTAACAGGGGCCGCCACGGAGCGATCTCCGCCAGTTCGATCGGAAGACGTTGGAGGCGGGAACGCGGTTCCGGGAAGCCAACACCCCAACGGAGAGCCTCGGTCGGGCAGAGGAATCGATCCACCGCTCGGAAGGCCTCCCGACGGCTGCGGGCAAGAGAGGCCCTATCGAGGAGCGACTTGAGCCGGCCGGTCCAGCCCACCCGGCTCAATCCAGCCGGATTAGGGTCCGCCAGACTGAAATCGTGGGCGGTCATGAGCACTGGGGCGGCCTGGGACCCCAACACGGGAAAGACGGTGCTTCGGAAAGCGGTTAGGTTTTGGATGTGAATGAGCTCAGGCTGCACCTGGGCGATCCACGCCCTTAAAGAGGCAGCCAGGGGCTCATGGTGACGGTGAAAATCAAGGCGGCGTCGGAGAGAGCTCTCGGGCCAGGAGTAACGGAAGGCCAACTGTGCCGTTAACTCTGGCAGAGCCATTTCCTCGTCCAGGGAGAACCCCCACTGGCTATGGCCTCGCCTGGAAGCCTCCGCCACCATCCTTCTGAGGTACGCAGTCGCCCCACCTGCCACATGGGGGGCGTCATGGATGTGGAGGATGCGCACGGGCGAGGTCAGGGTAGTGCGGCGAGTCCGGAAATCAACAATTGCCTGATCTTGTAATCGTGGAATATTCAGAGAACTTTGCTTTCTTGACTATTCCGGTCAAACCCGACCCATAGGCTGCCGATGAAAGCCCCAAGTCTTCGCGGTCCCAGTTCAACCCTCATGGAGGGCTTGATTCTGAGCCGCGCGGAACGACAATGTTTCGCTCCCTTGTCCAGGACCCCCTGGCCAGGGTGAAACTGCCGGTCTGAATCGGGACTCCCTTCTCGCTCAGATCTGCTCCCTCCGCCCGAAAGGGCCCCATCAAGAAGAAGTCACGGAATGAAGGTTCGCCACTACTCCTTCGCGGCCCTAGCCGCGATCGCCCTGGTCTCCCAGGGTGTTGCCCAACAATCCGAGGAAAGCCTGGAGCGTACTCTGGCTGACCTCAACAGCGGTCTCACCTCCCCTGAGGGCCACGGCAACGTGTCCATCAGCGGTGACTTCCGCGCCCGCAACCGTTGGTACGACAGCGGCATGTCCGGCTCGAGCACCAACAATCGCGACATTGACACCCGCGCCCGTTTGACGTTCGATTTCGCGATCAACGAAGACGCGCGTGGATTCGTCGGCTTCAGCGGCCGCGAGGCGTTCGGTGGTTCTACCGCCGGTCGCCATGACTACGGCACGGGCGAAAGCCTGGAGCGCGCCTACGTCGAGGTGGACAGCCTCGTCGGAGACGGCGGCACGGTCACCATCGGCCGTAAGTACTGGACTGCCGGCTCTGGCCGTGCACTCGGTTCGGAGCAGTGGGACAACCTCGTCACCACTTTCTCCGGCATCTGGTACAACCATCCGGCTGGTGGCTTCAACATTGAAGCCGCTATGTTGAACGGTGTGGAGAATGGTGATTCCGCAACGGACGACATGCTCTACTACATCGCCGGCATGTGGAGCTGCGACATGATCGAAGCTTGCGGCCGGATCGATTTCGCTCCCTGGTTCATGCGTGACGAAGCCGCGAGCGCAGGCTCCGGCGGCACGCACGAAACTTGGTACGGCGTCGAGGCCACCGGTGGCGCGATGGGCGTCGGCTACGATGCCGAAGTCGTTCGCTACACGTTCGGTGACATGAATGGCAGTGCGTGGTATGTCGGTGCTGGCCTCGAGCTGGAACAGCTTGAGTCCGTCCCGGGCATCGCGGGCGGCGGCATCAACATCGCCCTGTCCTCGACCGACTCTGAGTTCGCCGTTCCTGGCGTCAACTCGACCGGTACCGCTTACGGCCTCGAGTACCACAACGCGATCGGCTTCGCCGACGTGCTGGGCACCTCGGGCATCTGGACCACCGACACCGACACCTGGCGTGTCGGCGTGGACATCAGCCCCGCAGAGGGTTGGATGGGTGGCATTGGCCTCATGAACATCGACATGGGCGGCTCTGAGTTCGATGAAATCGACATCTCCCTCGGCACGAAGCTGAACGGTGGTGTGGATGCGTGGTTTGGCTACGCGATCGTCGATCCCAGCGGCAGCGGGCTGGATAACAGCAACGTGTTCTGGGCGGTCCTCGACCTCGCCTTCGGCGGCTAGTCCTAAAGACTGGTTGCAACAAGGCGGGCGCTCGCAAGAGCGACCC
>CAZCXL010000184.1:0-5683 GCA_964502625.1 uncultured Planctomycetales bacterium
GACTCGCCGCGCGCCTGCTCGGGTGCCAAATAGGCAGGAGTGCCGAGCGTGGTTCCCGCTGCGCCTCCCTGCTCCGTGCCGCTGCCGGCGAATCCGAGATCGATGAGTTTTACGCTGCCGTCTGCGTTCAACATCAGATTGCCCGGCTTGAGATCGCGATGCACGACCCCGGCTTCGCGCAGGCCTTCGAGGGTGCGCGCCACCTGCAACACCAGACCGAGGGCCTCGCGCTCTTCGAAGCGGCGGCCATCTTCCAACTCCTCTTCCAGCGTGCGGCCGCTCACGCGCTCCAACTCCAACACGCACAGCCCCAAAAAACGAAAAGCCCGCAGACAGCGCACCACTCCCGGCACTTTCAAAGTTTGCAACACGCGGGCTTCTTCCAAGAAGCGCTGGGTCGCAAGCGGATCGCGCGCGAGCGCAGGCTGCTGAATCTTGAGGGCAATTCGCTGGAAATCTTTCTCGCGTTGCGCAGCCCACACTTCCGCCGTGCCTCCGCTTCCGAGCCGTTCGCCCATGCGGTAGCCTGGGATCTCCGGCGGATTCATGACGTGCGTACGGCGGAGCCATCCCAGGGTGCGCTGGTCCAGTCCGGAGGCCTCCGCCAGGGACTCTGCAAGCGGCGATCCGGCCCCAGCGGCCGCAAGGGCCTCGCGCGCCGCTTCCCGGGTCAACCAGCCCCGATGCACCAACAGCGCCAGGAACTCCTGGTCGGGCGGAATCGAGGCGTCCGCAGCGGCCATCCACGCATCCTAGCCATCCCCACTCAAGACTCGGATGGCGCAGAGCCGATGGGAGTCAGACGCCATTGTGCCGTCCTTCCGACCATGCCCGCCGCCAAAGGGATTGTTTTCAAGTACTTCGATCTGATCGACGCGTTCATCCGTGTGCGCCTCGTCAGCCCGGAGGAGTCGGCGGCCGCGCTCCAGGCCTGCGACGGCCCTCCCAGTCGGCGCGCCTACCGCCGTCTGGTGGTCCGCACCTGCGTGATCGGGATCGAGGAGGAAGTGCTTCCGCGCATCCGCGCGATCTATCCCGAGGACACCATTGCCGCCGAAGATCTGCTCTATCAGATCTGCGTTGACGTGAACCCTGCGCTGGAGATCCACTCGGTCGCACTACCCGCCGACGCCACGACTGCGGCCACGGATGAGGCGCGCGAACAAGCGCTCGCAGAGCGGGCCCGCGAACTCGAGCGCAACGTGCTGACCTGTGTGGTCGGTCAAGACGAGGCGGTTGCCGCGATCTCGCGCGCCGTGCGCAAATCCGCCGCCGGACTCGGAGATCCCGAGCGCCCGATCGGCACCTTCTTACTGGTGGGACGCACCGGCACCGGCAAAACCGAGCTCGCGAAGGCGCTGCAGCGCCATCTCTTTCCCAACAACGCCTTGGTGAGGATTGATTGCAGCGAATATGCGCTGCCCCACGAGACCGCCAAGTTGATCGGCGCACCTCCGGGCTACGTCGGCCACAACGAAGGTGGCCAGCTCACGGAGGCCCTGATGAAGGATCCCGCAGCAGTAGTGCTCTTCGATGAAATCGAGAAGGGGCACGAGAAACTGCACAACATGTTGCTGCAGATTCTCGACGAGGGACGGCTCACCGACTCCAAAGGCAACACCGTCTCCTTCCGCCACGCGCTGGTGTTGCTCACCAGTAACGTCGGCACGGCGGACTACGAGACCGCCGCCAATCGCGTGGGTTTCGGCCGCGGCGCCTCCCTCGATCCCGGCGATTTCGATGCGGTGACCAAGGACGCGCTGCATCGGAGCTTCAAGCCGGAATTGTTGAATCGTTTGGATGGCATCCTTGCCTTCCGCTCGTTGGAGCGCGCCCACTGCGCGCGCATTGCCGAGCTCCAACTCGAACGGCTTGCCGAGCGTATGCGCCGGGCCGGAGTCGAGTTGCGCTGGACGGCGCGGCTCACGCTGGAGCTCGCCGAACGCGGCTACAGCGAGGAATACGGAGCGCGCGAGTTGCGCCGCGCCCTCGCGCGCATGATTGAAGAGCCGCTTTCTAACGCCGTGCTCGAGGGCAGCATCCCGCGCGGCAGCACCGTGACGCTCCGTTGGACCGCCGGACAGGTGGTCTTCGAACGCAAGGCGGCTTGACCCCGCCCGCGCAGCCGCGGCTAAACTGCCGCGATGCTCGCGATACTCGTCGCCTGTGCCGGAATGCTTCCGCAATCGGAGCCGCTCGCTCCCGGCGTAGCTCTGGCGTGGAAAGACCGCACGGTCAGTGAAACTGGTTTTGGCGCCTGGGTCTCCCGCACCTTGGGCCGGGATCACGAGTCGGTGCAAGCCGCGCTCGAGCACATTCTGCAGATTCGGCTGGTCGAGACCGAAGCCGCGGCCCGCGGCTTCCAGGTCCAAGCCGCCGAGATCGAGGCGCGCCTTGCCGAAGCGCGCGCGGCCATGGAGGCCCAGGGTTATCGGCTGGAGCAAGAACTCGCGTCGCGCGGCATCAGCGAGGCAGAGTTCCGCAAATTACTGGGCGATTCCCTGCTCCACGAGCGCCTCGCCCGCGCTGATCTCGGACTCGCAGCAGATGCGGCGGTTTCCGCTGAGCAACTCCAAGCTTGGAGCAAGCAGCGCATCACGGCCCTGCTCGCCTCTCCCCTGCCGGCGGCGCCGGATCTCGCGCTTGATTCTGGCGCGCAGCGCGTCACCCTCGCCGAACTCGGGTCCACGCTGTTGCGCACCATGCCTGATCATCGCTTGCGCGATCTCGCCGGCCAGTGCGCGCTGGAACAGGCGCTGCCCGACTGGGGCAAGTCCCGCGGACTCGAATTGCCGGACGCCGTGCTGCTCGAAGAGGTCGAGTGGCGGCGACGGCGCGTGGCGGAAAATCCCAACTACCAGGGCGCCACCTACGAAGCCTTGCTCTCGGCCCGGGGTTCTTCGCTGCAGGCCGTGCTCGACGGCTCCGAGTTGCGCGTGGCCGGATGGTTACGCCTCTATACCCTCGAACTCTGGCCGGACGCGTGGTTCGAGTCCTTGCCCCAGGAAGAACGCAGCGCCATCCAAGATGAGTACGGCGCGGCGCGCGAAGTGTCTTGGCTGCTCCTGCATGCCAAGCCGGTGAAGGTGGACGAACTCGACCTGGATCTCGAGGAAGCCGCCGTCGAGCTCCGCACCTGGGCGTCGCAAGCGACCAACTTGGAAGACTTCCAGAAACTCGCGGGAAAGTATTCCGAGCACGAGCCTTCGCGACGCCGAGACGGTCTGCTCGGAGTCATGCATCGCTTGGAGCCGGGCATGGACCCCCTGCTCACCGTGGCGGCGTTCGCGGCCCCGGTCGGCGTGCTGCACGGCCCGGTGCAAGTGCAGGGCGGCATGGCCCTGCTCTGGGTGCATCAAGAGTTGGCCTCACCCGAGGAAGCCACGATCCGCGCCGAATATCGCCGCGGTCAGCACGCGGACGCGCGCGCGCAGTTCCTGAAGGATATGGGACTACGCACGCTGTGGGATCCGCACGACGAGTAGGCGCGAACGCTCAACAACTCAGCCGCCACGCCGCGCGCGCAGCCTGCTCGGCCCGCAACGCAACGCCGAGGCTCTCTTGGCCAGCGGCTCCCATGAGCGCGAGCGCGTTGATCTTGCCCGCCTCCACTCCCGGTTGATCGAAGGGATCCACGCCGAGCAGATCCCCGGCGAGGGCCGTCGCCACCTCGCAGAACAGGAAGTAGGCGCCGAGGTGGAAGGCGTCCATGCGACAGAGTTCGATGCGGCACCACGGACGACCGGCTTGTGCCAGCGCGATCTCGGTGCCTTCGCGCTCGGCGCGCATCAATTCACCGAAACTGCGGCCACGCAGCGTGGCAAAGGCCGGGGAGTCCGCGAACGGCGGCGGCACGGCCACTTCGCGCGCGAATCGATCCACGGCCAGGAAAGTGTAGACCTTGTCGTCCGGCCCTTCGACGTAGAGTTGAATTTGACTGTGTTGATCCGTCGGGCCGATCGCGGCGATCGGCGTCGGGCCGACGTGGACCACGCGGCCCTGGAGGTCGCGTTTCTTGCCGAGTGATTCGCCCCACAACTGCTGATACCAATCGCCGAGCAGCCGCGCGCGATGACTGTAGACGAAGTGCACGTGGTTACGGCGTCCGCGCTCCATGTGCAACACGTGAGCAAGCGCGTAGGCCAGCGCAGGATCCTGATCCGGAGTTGCGGCGCGCAGTCGCGCATCCGTCTTGCCCGCGCCCTCGAGCAGTGAGGCGCAGTCCAGGCCGGCCATCGCGGCAGTGAACAACCCGACCGGCGAGAGCACGGAGAAGCGTCCGCCCACTCCAGGCGGCACAGGCAACGTCGTGAATCCCTGAGCGTCGGCGAGCGCGCGAAAGTGTCCGCCGGAGGGATCGGTGGTAATGGTGAAGCGTTCCCGGGCTGCGGCGTCGCTGCCAGTGGCGCGGCGCACGTGATCCCAAGCCAGCAGGAACTGAGCGCTCGTTTCGATGGTGCCGCCTGACTTCGAGATCACGTTCACGTGCATGCGATCTCCGGGAACCGCCTCGAAGAACTCTCCGAGCCAGTCCGGATCCACGTTGTCCAGCACGAAAACGCGCGGCGCTCCCGCGGTCGGGCGCCACTCTTGGAGCACGGGCGCCAAGGCCGCGATCGTGGCCGTGTTGCCGAGCGCGGAGCCACCGATGCCGAGCACCACAAAAAACTCGGGGGCTTGGGAGGCGCGCACTTCCTCGGCGCGGCGCAAGCAGGCCTCGAGCAAGTCGGCGCGCGCGTGCAGGCGGCGCCAGGCAGGCTCCATCTGCAGCAGACGATCGCGGGCCTGCGCAGCGCGCGGCAGTGCCAACATGAAATCCGCGCGGGTCAGGAGCGCGGCATCACCGAACAAACCAGTGCCATCGAGCGTGAGGGACATCGCGCGCGCAGCATACGGGCCGCGCCGCAGGTTCGCCCAACTGGACTAACCCGGACCGGGCTGCTCGCCCCAGCGCAACTTCGATCGGAGGCGCGAGTAGAAACGCGCCTCCGGATCCACGACGAGCATCAACCGCCGCGGACTCGGGCCGATGCGTACCGTGTCTCCTGCGGCCAGCGGCGGCTGCGGAACTCCATCGGCGGCGAGAGTCGCCTCGGCGCGGGAGCGCAACTCGAACTGGCGATCCGCCGGGAGCACCAAGGGCCGCATCGCGAGCGCATACGGCGCAAGCGGGCAGACCACGATCGCATCGAGGCGCGGAGAAAGAATCGGTCCGCCAGCGGCGAGGTTGTACGCGGTGGAACCGGTGCCGGTCGAAACGATGACGCCATCTCCGCGAAAGGAGCAGACCCAGCGGCTTTCGTCGAGCAGTTCGACCTCCGAAAGACTGCGCTCCAAGGCGCGCGCCAGCACCAAATCATTCAACACGTGCCCCGATTCGGTCTCCTGGCCGCCACGCACGACGGTGTAGGCGAGCATGGCCCGGTCCTCCACGGGAGCAAGTCCGGCCAGCACCAAATCGGCGACGGCCAGGGCGCGCGCCGGCGCAACCGCGGCGAGAAAGCCGACCGTGCCGACGTTCACGCCCATCACCGGCACACGGAGCCCGGCGAGGCGATGGTTGGCGGCGAGCAACGCGCCATCTCCGCCGATCACGATCAGGAGATCAGGCGCGCCCTTGAGCGGTGTGGCCGCGCGCGTGATCTCGACGCCAAGCAGTTCCGCGCGTCCCGCAAGATGGCGA
>CAZCXL010000185.1:0-5678 GCA_964502625.1 uncultured Planctomycetales bacterium
CGCTGAACATCGTGCGAAACTTGAAAATGCGAAAAGTGGTGTTGCTCGCCCCCCGCCGGTACTGCGTGAAGAACACGGATCCCGGCGACTGACGTTTGATGATCAAGGCCACAATCAGCAGCAGCGGCGAGAAGACCAGCAGCACCACGCCTGCCACCGAGACATCCATGGCGCGCTTCAGGAAGGAGTACACCGGACGCATCGGAACGGTCTGCGGTGTGATCAAAGGCACCGAGTCCAAGGTCTCGACGGAGAAGCGGCGGCTGAAGAAATGGTAGAGCCGAGGCACCACCTGATAGCGGATTCCAAAGTCTTCGAAGCGCCGGCAGAGGGCGATCAGTTCATCTTCCTCGAGCTCGGGCTTGGCCACGATCACCAGCCGGATCTGGTGCTTGTCGCGCAGGGCATCCAGGGTGCGGTCGGATCCCAGCACGGGGAAACCAGCGATCAGGCCAGTGCGTTGGTCCACGTCCCGATCCAAGAAACCGATGAAGTTGTATCCCAAAGTGGGGAAGAGTTTCAGCTTCTGCTGAATCCGCCGCGCCATGGGTCCGGTGCCGAAAACCGCAACGTTCAGATTCCCGATGCCACGCTCGTGCAGACGCGAGAGCACGCGGAAGGTCACGGCCCTCTGGATGATGCTCAAGAGCAAAATCGCCAGGAACACCACGAGCAGCATCACCCTCGAGTAGTCCTCCGTACCCTGCAACTTCAAGATTTCGTACAGCGGACGGAGCAACCGGTAGAACCAGTGATCCACGTCTTGCAGCGTTCCAGTGGCTTCGCGCAGCAGGAACACCAGGGTGCAGGTGAGCAGGAAGGAAAGCCCGGTGGCTTTGGAGAGTTGGCGGTACTCCTCCACGTTCAGCACGGACTTCTGGCTGCGATAGAGGCCTTGGAACCAGAAGGTCAGGAGCGTCGTCCCGATGATGAGGACGAAGACCTGCGCATACTCCGCCAGCCCGGCTGCCGGAACGTTGAACAGGTACGGGAAGGCCCAGAGGCCAAGCAGGCAGCCGCCCAAGACCGTGAGGCCGTCCAGCCACACCTGGATCACCAGGAAGCGGCGCTCGAATTTGCGGCGCACAAAGTCCATGGGAGGGAGACTCAGGCCATTTCCACCGAGGCCCCGAGAGGGAAACTTACCCCGCGCCAAGGCCCGGGGCCAACCGAAGCTGGCTCAGGCTCGAAGATGGCCGCCCATCGCCTCGGCAGCCCCTTTGACCCGCTCGAGGAAGGCCTGTTCATCACGATCTTCCAGAGTGCGGTCAGCGGCACGCAGGAGGGCATGGAAGGCCAGGCTGCGCTGCCCGGCGGGAAGGCTGCCACCGGAGAAGAGATCGAAGAGCTCCAGGGCCTCCAGGAGCGGGCCACCGGCCTTGCGGAGTTGCGCCTCGATTTCGGCGAACGGGAGCGCAGCGGGTAGGGCCAAGGCGACGTCCACCTTGATTCCCGGCAGTCGTGGCGGGCTCCGGAATCGACTGGCTGCGGATGTGGAGACCACGGCACTCAAGGCCGTGAGGTCGATGAGCAGGACGCCATACGCCACACGCTCTTCGTCCAAACCTACACAGGCGCGCGGGTCGCAGCGGCCGCTCCAAGCGACGCAGTGCTCCCCCGCCTTCCATTGGAGGGAATGTGCAGGATGTAGCCAAGGCGTGTCTTCGGTGCCGCCCGCGATCGCGCGCACGAGCGCCGTAATTCCCGTTTGATGCCAGAGGTCTTCGGCGACGGCCCGCAAGCGCGCGAACAGACTCAGCGGTCCTTCGACGGCGCAAGGTCGACGCTCCCATTCCAGCAGCGCCAGCCAAGAGCGCTCCCGCGGCTCGGCGCCAGTCTGGGGCTCGTAGCCGTGCGCTTCTTCGAAGAGTCTCCCTGTGGCGCGCTCACGTGCGTTGGCGTGCGCTTGCTCGAGCAGGGCGGGAACCGGATCGCGCCGAACCAGATCCGATTCGGCTTGCACAGGATTCGCGATGCGCAAGAAATCGGAGGGTTGCGCGCGCAACTTCTCCAACCAAGTCCGCGCGAGAAAACTGTAGGTCTGCGTCTCGCAGGCTTGGTGGGCTCCGCGCAGGCGTGCGGCCAAACGGCGCGCCAGTGCGCGCTGCGGTTGCACGAGCGGCGGCACCACCGGTGCGTTGAGAGCTTGCGCCGGAATGCGGTGGTAGCCGTGAATCCGGCCGACCTCCTCCACCAAATCCACCTCGCGCGAAACGTCTTTTGTGGCGCGCCATGAAGGAATGCTCACGGTCCACACCGGCGCGTGATGGTCCACGCCGAAGCCGAGGCGCTCCAGAATCCCGCGCGTTTCCGCAGGGCCTGGGTCCACGCCCAGGAAACGCGCGCAGCGTCGAGGATCGAAGGCGACGCGCAGTTGAGGATCCTGGGCGGAACCTGCGCGTGCAGGCGCGCTCTCGATGTTGGCATCGGGCCGAATGCTCTGCAGAAGCACACAGGCGCGGCGAGCGGCGGTTTCCGCGCCCAGCGGATCCAGCGATTTCTCGAAGCGGCTGGAGGCGTCGGTGCGTAAGGCGAAGCGCTGTGCCGAGCGCCGGACGCGGGCCGCGCGGAAGACGGCAGCTTCGAGCAGAATGCGCTCCGTGCCCTCGGCGACTGCGCTCTCCAAACCACCGATGACACCGGCCAAGGCAACCGGAGCCTGAGCATCGGCGATCATCAACTCCGTTCCGTCAAGTGCGAGCGCTTCCCCGTCGAGGCTACGCAGGGTCTCACCCGCGCGAGCCGAACGCACGACGATCTTGCCACCCTGCAAACGAGCTGCATCGAAAGCGTGCAAGGGTTGTCCTGTCTCCAGCAAGACGTAGTTGGTGATATCCACGACGTCGTTACGGGGGCGCGCTCCGACCGCAAGCAAGCGTGCACGCATCCATTGCGGACTCTGGCGCGGGCCGCCGGGGAGGTAGATCGAAATGCCGAGATACTGCGGACAGTCCGGATCCTGGAGTTCGATGGGCCAGGCGGAGGCAGATGTCGGCCAGGAGAAACTCGTTTCCAAGGGACGCAAGGGCCGGCCCAGGATGGTGGCGAACTCACGAGCAAGGCCATAGTGCCCCCAGAGATCAGGCCGGTGCGTGAGAGACTTGTTGTCGACTTCCAGTACCGCATCGCGCAGCCCGAGGTAGTCCACGAGGCGCGACCCGACCGGGGCGTCGGCCGGAAGTTCCAGAATGCCTGCGTGCTCTTCCGAGAGCTCCAATTCTCGTTCGGAGCAGATCATGCCCACTGACGGCGCGCCACGCAGCTTGGCCTGCTTGATCTTCAATCCGCCGGGCAAGGTGGCGCCGACTGGGGCGAATGCCACTTTCAGGCCTGCGCGCACGTTCGCGGCGCCGCAAACCACGTCAACGGCCTCGCCGGCGCCAAACACCACCTTTGTGACCGAAAGTTTGTCCGCGTCCGGATGACGGCCGCAGGCGACCACCTCGCCCACCACGACGTCTTGGATCGCGGTGCCCGTGATGACCAAGCCTTCGACCTCGGCGGTGTGCAGTGACAGCAGTTCCGCCGCCCGCGCCGGATCTACGTCGCCGAGATCGACGAACTCGCCCACCCAGCCGAGTGAGATCTTCATGCGGGGAACTGCTCCAGGAAACGCAAGTCTCCACTCATCATCCAACGGATGTCATCAATGCCCCAGCGCAACATGGCGATACGACTGAGTCCGAGGCCGAAGGCGAATCCGGAGTATTCGTTCGGATCCACTCCGCAGGCCTGCAGCACGTTCGGATGCACAAGGCCGCCGGGCATCAATTCTATCCAACGCGACTGCTTGCAGACGCGGCAACCCGCGCTGCAGAACGGGCAACGCGCGTCGAGTTCGAAACCAGGTTCGACGAAGGGAAAGAATCCCGGGCGCAAGCGCGTTTCGAGCGGACGGCCGAAGACACCCTCGATCAGAGTGTGCATGGCGTGCAGCATGTGCGGCACTCCCACGCCGCGGTCCACCACCAGCCCTTCCATCTGATGAAAACTATGCTCGTGAGTGGCGTCTTGAGCTTCTTGGCGAAACACTCGGCCCGGAGCCACCACGCGCAAGGGTGGACCATGCTCGCGCAAAGCGCGAATTTGCACGGGCGAAGTGTGCGTGCGCAAACAGAGTCGCGGACGGCCTGGCTGATCCTCGAGCCAGATCGTGTCTTGCGTGTCCCGCGCCGGATGATCCACCGGGATGTTCAGCGCGTCGAAGTTGCGTTCTTCCGTCTCGACCTCGGGGCCGGAGGCGATCAGGAATCCCATGGAGGTGAAGAGATCCTCAAGTTGCCGCGCGACGGCCAGCACCGGATGCGCTGCACCCCCAGGTCGCGGACCCGCCGGAAGCGTGGGATCCAAACCAGCCCCGCCCAGGTCTGCGGCTAAGGCTCCTTGCTCCAGCACGTCTCGGCGCTGGCCAAGGGCCGCCGCGATTTCGGTCTTCACCTCGTTGGCGAAGCGCCCCAATACGGGGCGTTCTTCCGCCGAGACCTTGCCGACTTCACGCAGGAGTGCGGTCAAGCGGCCTTGTCGGCCGAGAACCTCGCTCTCGATGCGAGTGAGCGCTTCGAGATCGTTCGCACCCGCCGCGAGGGCCAAGCCCTCGGCGAGAAGATCCTCCAGGCGCGCGCGCATGGCGGCCTGAAAGGAATCAGGCAACCAGCGCGGCGTTGGCCTTGGCCACGACCTCGGCGAAACCGGCCGAATCGTGGAAGGCGATCTCAGCCAGGGCCTTGCGGTCAAGACCAATGCCCGCCTTCTTGAGGCCATGCATGAGGCTGCTGTAGTTCAAGCCATGCGAACGCGCGGCGGCGTTGATGCGCTGGATCCACAGGCTGCGGAAATCACGTTTGCGGACACGACGGTCACGGTAGGCGTAGCGTCCGGCGCGCTGCAGGGTCTCTTTGACCGTACGCAGCAGACGGGAACGAGCGCCCCAGTAACCGGACGCACGCTTCATCAAGCGGCGGCGACGGCGAACGCGGGGGACGACGGAACGGGCTCTGGACATGGCTGGGCTGGCTCCGGTTAGTGATCAAGCAAGAGCTTGAGGTTAGCCGCGATACCCGGGGCCACGACCGACTTACGGCGCAATTTACGGCGACGCTTGGAGGACCGAGAGGCTTGAAGGTGGCGCGTCATCTGACTGCCGCGAATCACCTTGCCGTTTTTCGTGAGCCGCATGCGCTTGGCAACGGCTTTTTTCGTCTTCTGCTTGGGCACGTTTTCCCTCCTGGGTTGGGATTGTGTCTTGGGGCCAAGTTCGAAGAAATTGGGCCGGGCAGCATAGCCGCCTCTTCAGGGAAGGTCAAGACTCGTCGGAATGGTTTCCACGCGACGGGCCACCGCCGGTAGGCGCAGCCCCCCGCCGGGTGAGCAGCAGATTCATGCGGCGGCCTTCCAACTGCGGGTTCCGCTCGATCCTTGCCAGGTCCTCCAGCATGTGGGCCACGCGCATCAGCACGGCCCGTCCGAGGTCTTGGTAGGCCATTTCACGGCCACGGAACACGCAGGTGACCTGCACCTTGTTGCCCGCTGTGAGCCATTCGCGCGCGTGCTTCACCTTGATCTCGACGTCGTGCACGTCGATCTTCGGGCGTACGCGCACTTCCTTGAGCACCGAGCTTGCGTTCTTAGCCCGGGTCTTCTGCTTCTTCTTGAGTTCGTATTTGAACTTGCCGTAGTCG
>CAZCXL010000186.1:0-5643 GCA_964502625.1 uncultured Planctomycetales bacterium
CGCCCGATCACGCACTTCTCGCGTCCAGTGGACCCTTCCAATCCTTCGGTGGGTCAGCGTCAGCGCTTTGCGAACGGCCTCATGACTCCGCTCACGCCCACGGGCGCCGTACTCCTCACCCTCTGGCCTTACCACGTGATGGGGTTTGGCCTCGGCAGCGTGGACGAATACAACCTGGACGTCGAGGGAATGTCTTGGTCGCCGTTCGACGGCGTGGTCTTCGACGACATCTTCGCCCGGTACTCGATTGCGCTTTCCCACTCGAACCGGCTGCCCGATGACATCATCGACTCGGGCTCGGGCTATCCGAAGTATCCGAACTCCGGATTGCGCCGGATCTCGACGGACAACTTCGACCTCAACATCTTCGCTTTCGGCTATGCGCCGGATCCGCGCGATGAATTGACCGTGTTCGACACCGAATATCGGATCTCGAACATCAACAAGTACTTGAACACGGCCAGCAACTTCATGATGCCCTGGCCGAACTTTGCGAGCACCTACACCTACCGCGACACCACCATGCCCAAGCCGGACGGTGTGACTCTGCTCGGTGGAAACAACACGGCCGGCTCCGCCCTCGGCTGCCCGCCGGAGGTCCTCGGCCAACCGCTCGTCTACGCAACCGGCAAGATTCCGAGCATCGGACTGCCTCTCCAAATGCGCTACCGCTGCTACCCGGAAGGCAACGAGTTTGGATTCAACGGCTTCCAGGTGCAGATCATGGTCGGCTCTTCCTCGCAGCCGGCCTTCCGCGTCTTCTCCTCCGGCGGCCGCGATGGCCAGAACGTCTGGCATTTGGTGCGGCCCGATCTACCCCCGGAAGGCACCGCACCCACTGGCGGCTACAACACCGTGACGGGCGCAGTCACGAAGAACCACGGCCCCGAACTCTATTGGGGTATGGCGGACTTCGTGACCCGCGTCAGCCGCGTGCACACCCACTGGTTTGGGCTAGGCGGCTCCCTGAAGAGCATGACCCCGCTCACGGTTGAGCCCGTGGCCTCGGCGCAACTCGCGGGGACTCAAGTTCTGGTCGAACTCCGAGGCGCGGATAGCATCAGCACGACGGTCTGCGATGACCCGCTGACCCGGATGACCAATTTCGACGCCTACGGCGATTACACCGGCACCTGCTCGGTGATCTCGGGGTTGACGGGTTGGTCCACCAGTCCGGCGGATCTCATTTCGGGCGGTAAGGACTACTTCCAGGTCCGCATCACCTTCATCTCGAACACCAGCCAGGACCTCGACCCGGTTCTGGACGCGCTCGGCTTCGCTTGGAACGTTCAGTAGAAATGACCCTGTCTCCCCGCTTCTTCCTTGCCGTCGCTTTGGCGGCACTGTCCGTCGGCGCCTGCAAGTCCAGCAGTCCGACCACCGGCGAGTTCAAGGCGCTCACCTCCAACTTGAGTGAGGGGGACGTCTGGGCGCTCAACCGGCCGATCCAGGTGATTTTCAACAACGAGATCGATCCGGCCTCGGTGAACTTTTCTTCCTTGGTGCTCCGCCCGCTCGACGCGGCGAACCAGGGAAACCCGGTCTCGGGGAGTTTTGAGTTGGGACCGGACACGGACGGCAATCCGAATCGTTCCTTACTCTTCCGGCCGATCTGCCCAACCAACAGCGCTAACGACAACGGCTCCTTCCGCCCGGGCGGCTTTCGCTACCAGTTGTTGCTGCCCACGCAGGCATCTTCGCCTACCGTGCTGCGCGACATCACGGGCAAGACGCTCGCAATCGGTCTGACTCGCCAATTCACGACGCCGACTCCTCCCTCCGAGTCTCTGTTCGCCGACACCGTGAACGGGCCAGTGCAAGTGGTTTCGGTGGTCTGGCCGCAAACTCTCAACCTGTTCACGCAGGAGAAGCTGTTCGTCTCGGTGCGATTCAACCAGGCCTTCGACGCCAGCCCGACCAGTCTGAACCTGGCCAACCTGTTCATCCAGTTCGCCACTTCGACCGGCACCTTTCCGCCCAGCGGCAACGTGGTGCCCGGTCGCTGGATCGTGCACGTCAACTGCAGCGACGCGGCCGAGCTCCTCTTCGAAGTGACCGGCGTGCTGATTCCGGGACGTGGTCTCCGTCTGGTGATGGGCACCGGATTCCTGGATCTCGGCGGTGCAGAGAACAGTTCCGTCTATCAGTCCGACGCCTTCCTTGCGCCGGATCTGGCCGATCTGCTTTCCTTGCCCAGCTACGACCCGGCCGACGTCGTCCTTGACGAAGTCCGCGACAGTTTCCTCACCACGGCCTTCATTGATGCCGCAGCGGACTTGGCACAGCCGCCGGCGGCCGTGGAGCCCGACGGCATCCGCGCCCTGTTCTCCTATGGAGGCATTCCGGTGAATCCCGCGGACGATTTCACGGTCACGGCCGCGCAGGCCTATCTGGAAATTGACACCACCGGCAACACACAGGTCACCGACGGACTCGGTCGCACCTTCGCAGTCACTGCTGGCGTGATGAACGTCAACGATTTCCGCATTGAAGCTGGGGCCACCTTGCGCCTGCGCGGCGCGAATCCTTTCCTGCTTTACGCCACGGGCTCCGTCACCGTTCTCGGCACGCTGGATGCGGGCGGATTCAACGCGCAGCAGCCGGATGGTGGCCGTTTCCACCCGGAGATCCCCGTTCCTGGAGCCCTTGGCGTGCTCGGAGGCGGCAGCGGTGGCACCTCCTCACAGATCACGAACAACTACACGCCTCGTGGCGAAAGCGGCCGCGGCCCCTTCAACTCGGGAACCGGCCTCGGTGGCCAGGGCGGGGAAGGCGCGGTCCAGCAGTCGAACAACGTCTCTGTTGCCGCCGTCGAGTTCTATGTGGCCGGAGGCGGTGGTGGCGGCGGATTCAGTGCCAAGCGCACGGACGCAGTCTTCTGGAATAAATGGGCTGGCGCCCAGGTGCCGGTGACCTTCGATAACGTCGGCCCGGACCTGCGCGCGGATCGCCACACGGTCTTCAGCGGCGCCATCAACGCCAACACGCTCTTCGTGGGCGCCGAATCCGGTCTGCGCGGAACCAGCAAGGGCGGCATCATCCTGCCGAACCCGGGTGTGGGCGCGAACGCAGCGCACGCGGCCTACGGCATGGAGGACATTCAGCAGGACGGCGACTCCGGCACGGAAGCCACCTACGACACGGCCTGGACGTCCGGCGCGACCCCTCCCTTCCTCTTCGGCAACCCGACCTTCGGTCCGGATCCGGGCACGGGCGGTGCTTCCATCTTCAGCGACAGCAACTCCAGTAACGACTTCTTCGGCAATCGTTACTTCTGGGACGGCACTTCGGGCGTTGCGCCCACCCTGGTGGAAGGCGAGTTGCTGACTCCGTGGGCCGGTGCTGGTGGGGGCGCAAGCGGCGACACCCAGCGCGTCCAGCGCGAGGACTTGACGGTCCCGCCTGACGGCAACCTGGAACCGCTTCCGCTGTTCTTCCCGGACCTGCTCTTCCCCTTCGGAACCACGCGCGACTACTGGCGCGGCGCGCCCGGCGGGGGCGGTGGTGGACAAGTGCAGATTCACGCTGTCGGTCTGATCGTGATCGGCTCTGCAGGTCGTCTGAAGGCGAACGGTGGTGCGGGTAACTCCGGCGAGTCGAGCGACGAGTCGGGTTCCAATGGAACCATCTCGCAGATCTCCGGCAGCGGCGGCGGGTCCGGCGGCCACATGATTCTGCAATCGGCAACGGGACTGGATGTCTCCGCCATCGGCGTGGGCACTGCGGGTAACCCCTCCATTCCGGCCACCTTCTTCAATGCCCTCGTGGCGGCCGACGTCGTGCAAGCCTTCGGTGGAAGGCGCGGCTGGGCGGCCTCCAAACTGGTTCCGAACCTTCCGGGAGCCCCCGGTTCGCTGGACGGCAACAGTTCCTACATGTTCGGCCGCGGCGGTGCCGGAGCCTCGGGTGTGATTCAAATCCACGTCCCGGATCCGGTGAACGACATCCTGTTCGCCCCGGCTGTGGACGCTGCGTTCAAGTCCTACATGACCGCGGTGAATCCGGCCAATCCGGTGATCTCGGATCGACTGGACGCCTTGCTCGGCCTTTACGGAGAGCCGCAGCCCTTCGCCTTGGTGCCGACCTTCTCGCCGAAAACCATGGCGCAGAGCATCTGGATCGACACCGGACTCGCGAGTCAACGCGCTCCCGCGAATGGCGTCGGTCCCTTCCCGGACTACGCGCACGTGCTCGGTGGTTTCTCCGGTGTGAACGGTGCAACCGGCCTCGCTCTGCAAACGGGTGATGCCGTGTCGCCCGGCGCCACCATCGCCTCCGACGGCGGAGCAGGCAGCGCCACCTTCACCGCCTACGAGGTGCAAGTGACCACTGCCACAGGCTCCTTCCCGCCGATCTACCGCGCGAATCCGATTCTGATGATCGGGTTCGACGTGGTTCCGAACACGGCAGTGAGCACTTCCACCTTCGAGATCGTGGGCGCGAGTTACGACTCGACCCTGGATCGCATGACTCTGAACACCCGAGTGATCGACGGGCCGATGACCGCCCTCGCCTCGACTGCATGGGCCGTGCGTGCGAAGTACTTCCGGGTCAATACTTCGGGAGTGAAGGATCGCTTGCCTGCGAACTCTACGGTGCGCTTCGAGTTCCAAGGTGCAAGTGCATTCGCTGG
Source organism: uncultured Planctomycetales bacterium (assembly GCA_964502625.1). Classification (GTDB taxonomy): domain Bacteria; phylum Planctomycetota; class UBA1135; order UBA1135; family UBA1135; genus JAQBVK01. Next base: position 4,634 of record CAZCXL010000186.1, read on the forward strand.
CACGAACACTCTGGATCCGGCCTCGCTGACTGCGTGGACCGGGAGCGGTGCCACGACTCTGACCACGCTCAAGGGCAAGCGCTACATCCGTTGGCGCCTGACCTTTGACCTCGACTCTGGCAGCACCGGCGCGGTTCTCGATGCCGAGATTCCGATCCTCGATTACTTGAAGCTGCCCTTCGCCTGGTAAGGCTCGACCTCTTCGCCGCCCTCACGGCGCTTTGCGCGGTGGGGGCGGCTTGTGATCCGCCGGAACCGCTCGCACCGGAGTTGCATGTGCTGGAGTGGACCGGAAGCACAGGGCAGGCCCTGGCGCTGGATCAAGACCTCCTGATCCGCTTTGATGCGGAGTTGCGCGTCCCGCTGCGGCCTTCCTCAATCCAAGTCTTGGACGGCGCAGGACGCAACTGTGGACCATTCGAACTGGAAGTCCGCGGAGCCCTGTTGATTCTCCACCCCGCGCTGCCCCGCACTGCTCTGCTCGGAGACGGCGCCCTGCCGGCGGGTTCCGAACTGCGCATCGGCCTAGCCGGCGTTCCAAGCCTGCAAGCCATCGGTTCGGAGGGGGGTGGACTCTTACGGGGGCAGCAAGAACTCGTCATTCACACTTTGTCCGCGGATCAACCCGCAGCCCTCGTGGGATTTCCGATTGCCGCTGGCGTCGTGCATCTTGCCGAGGTGGATGATTCCGGAGTCCTGCGCGTGACTTCCGCGCGTCTGGGGACGGCCACTGTCCGCTTTTCAGCCGCGTTGGATCCACGCTCCCTCAGGGGAGAGGCGCGGCTGGAACTCGATCCCGGCGCTGAGCTTGCGGGCGAAGTGCGATCCGTTCCAATCCATCTCTTGGAGAATCATCCCGAGGAAGCGCTCGTGGAGTTGGAACTCGGCGACTGGCATGGGCGCGGGGTGTTGATCTGGCCGGAGGGTATTGAGGCCCTGGGCGGATACCCACTCGCGGAGGCGCATCGCCGCGTGCGTTTATGGCGGAGTCCTTGATGCATCCTTGAAAT
>CAZCXL010000187.1:0-5643 GCA_964502625.1 uncultured Planctomycetales bacterium
ACGGTGTCGGAGCGCGCCTACGGCGCCTGGCCGCTGCCCCGCGACGCCTACGCCCTGCTCACGGTGGACAAGGAGTACCTGCGCCTGGGCCGTTGGCAGCGCCTGCGCTTCACTGCCGCCGATGGAATGGCGCGCCTCTGGCTCGACGGTGTACTCGCCGCGTCGGATTCGATTGGCCCGGTCTTGGGGCAACCCACGAGTTCCTTACGGTTCGGCTCGGATGAAAGCACTTTCCGCGGTCAGGTGGATGAAGTTCTCTTGTGGTCCCGTCTGCAGGAAACAGGCCCTGAGATTCCCGAGATGCTCGATCTCGTGCTGGGGGCGCCAGCGCTGATTTTCGATCGTCACGGGCGTTTGAGCGCATCGGCTCACCCGACCGGCGTTCCGGTGAAATTACTGGACGCGGAGTTGGTGGTGGGTTCTTTCCTGGTGGGTCGCTTCACCCAGGAGGTCTTACGTTGACTTCCCCGTTCGGCCACATCCGCACCCAGCGCGGCAGCGCGCTCGTGATTGTGCTGCTGGCGCTGGCGCTCATGTTCTCTCTGGGTGTGCCTTACCTGATGGTCACGCGCATGCGTGAAGAGTCCGCCGCAGAAGCCTTCGGCCGCGCGCAGGCACGCGTGGCGACCTCCTCTGCGGCTGCAGCCTATGCCTCCTTACAGGAATCCACGCACCCGAGTGCGGATCCGACTCCGCTGTGGGACTTGCCCGGCGAATGGAATGGCGTCGCGCTTGGCCTCATGCCACAGAATCTGGAAGGCGGATGGGAAGATTCCACCGAGGCCTGGGGCGCGGAGATCGAGTCCATGCAATCGCGGGTTGCCCTGGGTAGCGCACCGCCACAGTTGCTGCAGAACCTTCTGCATCCTTGCTACCTCACCCGTGAGGTCACTTTCCGCGATCAAGAGATTCCGGTCACCACTACCGAGGGATTCCCGGATCAGGGGATCGCTCTCCTGGGCGGCACCTGGATTCAGTACGGAGCGCGCCGCGCCAATGCCTTCCTCGACGTCCTTCCGGAAGCCAATCCTCCGGACGACCTGGACCAGGCGCGCTTTCGTGAAGGACGCATGGTGCTGGATCCGCGGATCTGGATGATGGTGCTCGCGCGCTTGCGGAGCGGAGAACATCGGCCGCCTGAGTTTCCGGGCGACGTGCTCGACCTCGGACTGGACGGAGATCCTTCCCAACTCTTGCCTGAGGCTCAACGCCGTCGTCTGGCGGACGTCAGCACTCTGCGCAGTGGCGGACACGGTTCCGCAGATTGGATGCCCGGCACTTGGCTGGTCGAGCGTGTGAATCCGGAGCAGCCGGACGCCATCCGCGTGGGAGACGGAGATTACGCGAACGCGGGCACGGTCATTCGCATCTTGCCGGAAGTGGGCGCGCCGATTGATTCCGTGGTGCTCGCGGCCCGCGGCCCGATTTTGTTGCTTGCAGGACCGGTGCCGCTGAATCTGCCGGTGCTCACGACGCGCATTCAGGCGCTGCGCCGCGAGCCGGTGGACGTCAACTCCTGCTCACCCGCAGTGCTTGAGGCTCTCGTACTCGGCGTGGCCTTTGCAGGAGCGCCACCGGTGGTGACGGATCGCACGGTTTCCGGCCGACCCGGCCGTGAGTGGGTGGACCCGTCCGAGGCGCGCGCAGTCGCGGCGCGGCTGATGATTTCGCGGCCGATTCGCGGACCGGATGACCTCTGGGCGCGCGTGCTTGCGCCGCTTGCACAGGAAGGCGAGATCGAAGATCACGATGCGTGGGCCATCTGGCTCAATTCGGTGGATCCGACGCATGGCTCTCTGCGCCAGAGCACCACGTCCTTCAGCTATCGCACTGGCGATCACTACATGGCGCGCATCGAGGCCGTGGTGCGCTCGCGCCTGGGCCGCAGTCTGGCGCGACGCTCGGAGGAGACGGAGCTGCGCGTGGCTCCCGACGGTCCGCTGACCGCCCTGGTGCTGGATCAGGTCTTCCTCGATGACTACACACGTTGGGGGCGGGGCATGCACCGCGTGGCTTCGCTTCCTAATTCCTTGGGCCGAGTCCGTGCCGGATTTTCGCAAGGGCCGAGTCTGCCCACTCTGCGCCTTGGCAGCCTCTCGACGGTGGGCCGCGTGCTCCCTGAAGAAGATCCTGAACAATTCGCACTGATCCCCGAGACTGTGAGCGAAGCGGATTCCTGGGGTCCGAACACCCAGGGTCGCACCGAGCACTTCGATTTCGAGCCTTCGCCACTCGGGCGCTGGATCACGCGACGCGGCGCCTTGGCGGAGAGTTTGGCGCAGTGGAACATTCCGCTCGAGAACGGCTTCAGCCAAGTGGAGCCGCTCACGGTCGAAGGGTGGTTCGAGGCGCGTGCCGGTTTGGGTGACGCCGTGCTCTTCGACGTGGCAGGTACCGAGTTGCGGCGCAACCGTGTGTCGGCTTCGATGCAGGCTGGAGAGTTGCTCATGCGCGTCTGGGACGCAGCCGGAGAGGATCCCTTTGATCCCGACGGACAGGAGCAAGCCTGGACCGTGCGGCTCGACACTGCCGAGTTCCCGCTCGTCAACCGGCCGTTCCACTTGAGCGCGCTCGTGCGCGGCACGGGTCCGGGCGGAGTGCAGTTCTCAGTAGACGGCGTGCCGCGCGGACGCGAAGACGGACGCACTTGGCTCACCACTCCGGCGCAGTCCTATGCGCCGGGTGACCAGGGCGGCGCGCTCTACGTGGAGAGCACGGAAGGATTCCCGAGCCGCGGCTCCCTGTTGATCGGCAACGAGGTCGCGGAGTACTCCTCCAAGACTCAAAACTCATTCGCGCTCACGCGGACCAGCGGCGCTGCAGCGAACGCTTACATCGGCGGGCGCGCAGTGCGTGAGGCAAACGACCCGTTCGCACTCGCGCTCGACTCTTCGCATCCGGAAGGTTCCGGCGTGCAGCTCTACGGCTACAGTGCCGTCATTGACCGCGACATTCCGCCGGGAGGCGGCCGCTTGTCGGGAAGCGTGGGACCCTGGTCGCTCGCCGTCACCAAGCAAGGCTTCGTGGATCTCAGCCTGATTCTGCTCGGGGGATTCCCACTGCAATTGGGCAAGGGGATTGGGCCGCAGTGGGTGGGGGAGCTGGAAGTGGAGGCCTTCCTCGACGGCGATCCCTACTACGCCGAGGCCTTTCAATCCGATGGCGGATATCTCGTCATCTGGCAGACTTGGAATTGGTTCGTCAATGGTGCCGAGGCGCAAATGGAAGACGGTTCTCGGCTGGGCGGCTTGGAGGTCGTGAGGTACAGCCAACGCAACGGCACCAAACTCACGATCAGCGAGCGCAACGTGCTCACGCCGCGCTACGCCGCAACGCGGGACAACAACATTTACAACCCTGCAGGAAACTCCTTCGTGATGGAGTGGAACGAGGCGCTGGCCACGGCAGAAGGTCCGATTTTCGAGAATCCGCGCCACCGCGTCCACATGATGCCGATTTCGATCAAGGGTAACGGAGTCTCTGATCTCGCTTACGTGCCGGGCAGTGAGGATTTTTCCGGCTTCGTCCAGATCAGCGCCTCCGGAGATTCTTCGACGACGGAGTGGGTGCGCTACGACAGCATCCTGAACAATTGTTTCCTCCGCGACGATTGGGATGCGATCAACTTGGCGATTGGCGATTACTATTCCTTGGATGAGGAAGAGTTTGAAACCGGCCCCGGCGGTGGCGGCGGCGGTGGAGGAAGCGGCAGTGGTGGTGGTGGCCCGGGAGGCGGTGGTTCCGGGGGCGGACCGGGAGGCGGTGGTGGGACCGGTCCGATTGGCATCCAATGGGGCAGCGGCGAGAACCTGCTGCGATTCATGGATCGCGACTTACCGCTTCCTCCTTGGAGTGGATCCGCATCCTCGACTGCGCCCATGCCGTCGCTCCGTTCGTCGCGTTTCCGCGCACAGCAGGAACCACAGAATGATTACGCATTCCGTCCGACCATCGGCGAACCCGTGACTGACCGGGACGACGTGCTCGAGGAAATGTTCAACAATTATGATTTCCGGGGCACCATGGGAACCTTCGACCATGCCCAGGAGGCCGGCGCGTTGCTGATTCCCGTGTTCACCACCCTACGCAGTCCGGACCCGGCTACGGGTTTCGTGGGGCGCGGCGATCGGGTGGGAGTGATGCAGCCCCAATCTGGAGATGCGGCTCCCGACTGGTTCACGGTCGAGTGGGCGCAGTCGCCTTACCTGCGCGCGCGAGTCCGACCCGGCGTGACTTACGTGGCCTTCGACGCTTCACCTGGCATTCCCTATCTGGGAAGTGATTTTCAGTCGCTCGACGCCGAGGACCAGAACGACGACGTCCGCAATTACGCGCGCCTCGTGAAATTCCCTTCGGGCGAGCGGCCGCGGAATTTGGAGTCCATCACCTTCGGCGCCGACGTCACCGGCGGCTCCACCTTCGACGGTTTCGTCGACGAAGCCTCGGTGCACGCCTCCGGCGGCTTCGGTTTTCCTTCGGCGCCGCTCGCGCGTGCTTGCCTCGTGTTGAATCAAGAACTCGTCGAGGGCGAGGAAGGCGACATCTTCGTTTCGCCGTGGCTGGTGCTCGTGGATGGCTATCCCACCTACGCGCCGACCCAAGGCGCCTTCCTGACTCGATTGGCGCCCACCGGCCTCCTGGAAGTGGATGGCGAGAGGATCGCTTACGTCGAAGTCGACGCTTCTGCGGGTCGCATCTCGATCGCGCCGAGCGGCCGCGGCTTGCACGGGACGGAACGACGCGCGCACACCGTGGGCGCGCGCGCCCACCTCGCGGACGGACGCTTCTGCACTACCCTGACTTCGGACCTCGGTGACGCGGACTCGGTGATTCCCGTCGCCGACGTGAACGCTTTTGCGATGGGCGGCCTGTTGTTGATGAACAACGAGTTGCTACACGCGCCCATTCGTCCGGCGTCCGGCGGTGCGTTGGCCATGCCGCGCCACCGCCCTGAGCCGGGCAGTTTTGACCAGGGCGACGGCGCCATGCGCGGCCGCTTTGGCACGACCCCACAGCCACATGAAGCGGGCACCCTGGTTTATTCCTTCCCTACGCGTTGGATGGACGGTTGGGAACCGCGCTGCGACGACCCGGCCATGACCTGGTTGGAGCTTGGCTTCGAGGCGCCTGACGCGGTTTGGCGCGGCCTCTCCTGGGAAGCCGAAATCCCGGACGGAACTCAGCGCGTGCGCGTGTTGGCTCGCAGCGGCACTGCGCACTGGGACGATGATCCCGCCAAGACGCCCGGCTTGGTGCTGATCGAGAAGGGAACGCGCGCCGACGGCGGCTTCATTCCGCTCAATCTGCACGATGATCGCCTCGAGCTGCGCCTCTCCTTTGACTGGGAGGCCGGTTCCTTCGATCCCGCGGGCTTCACGGCCAGCGGTTGGACGCAGGCACCGCGCGTGCGGCGGCTGCTGCTGGACTACCTCGCGCAGACGCGAGTGGAGCGCAGCGTGGAGGTGACGGAATGATTCCTCATTCTGCAAGCCAGCCGCGGCGCTCAGGCATGACTCTGGCCGAGGTCTTGGTCGCGCTGCTGCTCTTCGGCATCCTGGCCTCCTTTGTGGTCGGCGTGGTCAATTCCGTGCTCGGACTCTGGCAAGTGGGGGAGCGCCGGGGACGCGGAGATCTGGTTTTTGC
>CAZCXL010000188.1:0-5624 GCA_964502625.1 uncultured Planctomycetales bacterium
GACGCACCGATGATCCTGTTCACGAGCGGCTACGGCCTGGTTTCGAGCGACTACCTCTCGGAGCTCGGCGTCGCCATGACTGCGAACCAACTCTCGACGGAGCAGCGCTGGTTCGGCACCTCGATTCCGCCGATGGTCGTCGGCCCTAGCCCGAGTGCAGATCCGAGCAATTTGTACTTGCTGCCTGCATCGCTCAAAGGAAAGTCTATCGAGTAAGTAACCATTCCTCCGGCCGACGCCGAAAGTTGCTGGTGACTCGCGGTCAGGTTCGTAGGAATCCACTCTAGGATGGCAGGGTTACGCTCATAGCCGGAGCCAGAATCGTTCCATCGTTCTGCTGTAGAGAGATGACAATAATTCTCGTTCGCTCCTGCGTTGTCCGGTTGATTTGAGAGCCAATATCCTGGTTCTCCGTTCCTGCCAAAGTAGCCGTTGGCTGCCCAGAATGGCGTCACCTCCCCATTCCACCAGGTCCACGTGCCCTCGTGGCCAATATCGTTGTAGCCTGTCCAGGCTTGGTTCTGTCCAGCGATGGTCAACCAAAGCCAGTGCTGCTCATCCAGGTTCCGAATCGTCACAAGTGAGGCTCCAGGTCCGAGTCGAGCGGCCTCCGCGGCGGCATCCGGCCATTGCATTGAGGCCGTGAGGGTGTAGTAGTGGCCGTTTGCCGGATTGAGGGTCCAGTTGTACCCGGGAGGCGGTCCACCTTGGAGAAGCAGTGGCAGGGCGGACAGGATCGAAAGCATCGCCTCACGATACTCCCCGTTCGAGAAGTTGGCTAAAGAGGAAACGGATCTCGCCGGAGAGCCGCTGGGTGTTGCGCAAGACAACCGAATGCTGGCTGACTCGGCCGCACCTCCTGCAGGCCGCCAAGGTCGAGTTATGGGCAGCGTGGGGATCACGCTGCAGAGCTCGATTGTTTATAATCGGTGTTGTGGAAAACGCTCCCCTCCACACAGGAATCTGGGCTTGTGCCGGGTCAATGGTGGGCGTTACTGGACTTGAACCAGTGACCCTCAGCTTGTCGAGCTGATGCTCTAGCCAACTGAGCTAAACGCCCATGACCCGCGGCGGGGGACACCCGCAAAGGGACGGAAAGTCTAGCGGACTTCCAAGCCCTGCGCCACCGCCCACTCGTGCCATTCGTCGTACGGCCCGAGATCGCGGCCGTCGCCGTCGAGGCGAATCCGCAAGCACTCGAGCGCGTCGGAAAAGGCGTCCTGGCCGACGATGCGCACCGGATCTCGGCGGCGGCGTCCCTTGGTCGGCAGCCAGTCCGGCGGATCCATGCGTAACTGCGCAAGCAGAATCCCGACCGCAACCTGCATCACCACGCGCGGCGCGCGCGCGCGGGCTTGGAACTCGCCGAGCATGCGGACCGGCACTTGCGCGAGTTCTTGCACGCGGAGTGTGCGCAGCGCGGGATCGAACTCTTCTTCCACGCGCGGGCCGAACAGCACGGCGAGCGAGAGCGCAGGGTCGGGCACGCGGCCCTCTTGCACCAGATCATCGAAGGCGCGCAGCCGACTCAGCAAGCGCTCGAATCGCGCGGGATCCGCCATCAACCACGGCGCAAGTTCGGGCAGCACGAGATCGAGCACCTTGAGGTGCCGCAAATCCTCGAGCACTCCCTCCATGTGTCCAGTGCGCATCAGGCGGAAGAGTTCCTCCGCGATCCGCGCCGGCGCGCTGTGCGCGAGATCGCGCGCGTGCCGGCGCGCAGATTCCACTTCCGCCGGCATCGGATCGAGTCCGAGCCGCCGCATGAATTTCACCATGCGCAGCACGCGCACCGGATCCTCGCGGAAGCGGATCTCCGGATCACCAATCGAGCGCAATCGCCGTTGCGCCACGTCTTCGAGGCCGCCCACCCAGTCCACGATTTCGCCTGCGATCGGATCTAGGAACAGACCGTTCACCGTGAAGTCCCTGCGCGCAGCGTCTTCCTCAGCGCTGCCGAACACGTTGTCGTCGCGGATCACCTCGACGTCCTCTCCGTCGCCCTCCGGTTCGGGAGTGCGGCGGAAGGTGGCCACCTCATAAATCTCGCGCCCGCGATAGACGTGCACGATCTTGAAGCGCCTCCCGATCAGGCGCGCGCGGCGAAACACCCGCAAGACTTGGTTCGGGCGCGCACTGGTGGCGATGTCAAAATCTTTGGGCTGCGCGCCGAGCAGCAAGTCGCGCACGCAACCGCCGACCAAATAACTCTCGAAGCCGGCGCGCTGCAATTCATCCACAATGCCCACGGCCGCCGGGTCCAGCATGCGGCGCGAGAACGGGAGCGGAGCGCGAAGGGGCAGGCTCATGCGGCGCTCCCGCGCGGCGTCAGGCGCATCAAGGAGCGCGAACCGCGGCCTTGCGCCAACTCGTATTTTCCGAGCGTGTCCACGCGCCACTGCGCGCGCACCTCGCTGCCCAGGCTCCAGAAATCAGACTCCCCAGACGGCCCGGCCATCCAGAGCAAGGGCTGACGCGTGTTGCCGTACATCTGCAGCATCTTCGGAAGCGGCGCCACTGCGCGCGCAACCACGGCCTGCGGAACTGGCTTGATCCGGCCGAGCACTTCGTGGAGTTGGCGCGCGTGAACCTTCACCCCTTTCAATTGCAGGCGCCGCGCGGCTTCCTCGAGGAATGCCGCCTTCTTGCCGTTGCGCTCGCAGAGATGCAGAGTCCAATCCGGTCGCAACGCGGCCCAGACCAAGCCAGGCATGCCGCCGCCGCTGCCCCAGTCCGCCAAGCAGTTCACGCCCGCGGGAACGTGGGTGAGCGCGAGTGCGCAATCTTCCAAGTGGGATTCGATCAAGTCGTACCAGTCGCGGGCGCCGGTGAGATTCGTGAGCGTATTGGCCGCCAGCAGCAGACGCCCGAACTCGAGCACGCGCTCGCGGGAGTCGCTGCTGGCGCCTGCGGCAGTGAGCGCAGCATCCAACCGCGCCACCAACGCGGGGGTTGGCTTTTGCAGCGCGCTGAGCGCCTCTTCAGGGATTCCTGCGAAGGGCATGGGGGAAAGGGAGTGGCAGGCCAGGTAGGACTTGAACCCACAACATGCTGATTTGGAATCAGCCGCTCTACCAATTGGAGCTACTGGCCTCCCGTTTCCCCCTCCGCGGGCTGGTGCCGAGGGGGGGACTCGAACCCCCACGACCGCAATGGCCACTGGCACCTGAAGCCAGCGCGTCTGCCAATTCCGCCACCCCGGCAAGGGCCCGCCAAGCGGGGCCATATGATGCGCTCCCCGCGTCCGCGAGGCAAGATCCAGATGGCCGAGAAATCCTCAACGGCGCCGCGCGAGCTGGCCCGTAACCGCCGCGCCTGGCACGACCTGGAGATCGTCGAGACGCTCCAGGCCGGTTTGGTGCTGGTCGGAACCGAGGTGAAGAGCGTCCGCGCCGGCCGAATCAGCCTGGACGAGGCCTGGATTCGCGTCCGAACCAGCGGCGCTTTCCTCGAGAAGGCGCGCATCGCCGAATACGAACAGGCCAACCGGATGAATCACGATCCCCTGCGGCCGCGCCCCTTGCTACTGCACAAACGGGAACACGCCCGTCTACTCGCGCAGACCAAGCAGCAGGGACTGGTGACGGTGCCGCTTCGCGTTCTCGCCATCGGCCGCTGGATCAAACTCGAGATCGGGCTCGGCAAGCCCAAAAAGCTCCACGACAAGCGCGAGACTGAGAAGACCCGGGACGCCGAACGGGATATGCGGCGGGCTACGAAGAAGGCTCTGTAGGGGAGGGAGTGGTGTCGCGCGGGTCGGGACACTCGTCACCCGATCTCCATGAGTTCGCTGGCGAATCGTGAGGAGACAAGTCATCGGCACGCGATGGGTGTGAGAGCGAGAGAGCGAGGCAGGCATCGGGGATCGGTGAGAATGGGGGAGAAAATTCGAGGGGCTTGGCCAGTGAGGGATTGAATGAACTCGTCGTGCCTGCTGAAGAGTTCGGCGAGTGCGAAAGCGCGCAAGGCCATGTTCATGGCGTCGGCGAGGCGCTGGCGAGCTGAGTCGCCACCGATTTGGTAGGTCTGCTCGTCTGTGATGAAGCGTGGAGTGCGCGAGCCAGCGCCGAGATGAAAGATGGTGTTGTCGTAGACGGCGGCAATGATGGGATGCACGTTCCAAGTATTGGAGCGCTCGAGCCGGAGAAACTGCTGGCCCGCGTCAAGGAGTTGGGCAAGGATGCCCGAGCCGGTTTCGCCCGGCCGGCTGGAGAGCGCCGCGGCCTCAAGAGAAAAAAGCGGTCGCCCTTGGGTGTTGAAGGAACTCTGGGCGGATTGCCAGAATCCCGCGCCAAAGATCGTGAAGGCGGAAAATGGAAAATTGTCACATAACTCCGTGCGCACGATGGAGGCTACCGGCGTTTGGGCAGTCAGTAGAACCGCGTAGAACTCGTTCCAATCGGCCTGGATCGGCCAAGAGTCCATGTCGAAGGTCGCTATGAATTCACAGCCGTCGGACACCGCGCGATCCACCAAGCTGTTGAGCAGCCGAGAGTGCTCCCGGCTGATGTCCGGATCGCGCTCGCCGGCGGCCTGCACTTCAATGCCATGCAAGGCCATGCGGCGACAGGTCTCGGCATCGTTGTCCGGGCAGCAGCCATAGATGCGAAAGGCGCCGCGGGTCGTGCGCTTGAGCTGCGCGACGGACAGATCCAACAGGGCGAAGCCGTCCGAGTCGTGAGCCAGATAGACGACGCAGATTCCGATCATGAGTCGCGGGTAGACAGCAGTTGTGAAACCACGGAGCGCAACTGAATGGTACAGACGTTGGACATGCGCAACATCGTCTTCAGTTCGGAGAGCCGCAACCAGACACCGTCGCAGGGTTCCGTATCCACTGTGTCGGACACGCGAACCACTTGATGCATGCTGGAGTCGCGATGGAATCGTCCACCCTCGTCGCTCTCGGTCGTGGCGCTGAGCACCTCTGCCTTTGCGCCAGTCATCCATTCCGGCGGCTCGCCCTGCGCTCCGGGATAACGCAAAAAGGAGGGTGCAAGGGCTGCGCGTCCCAAACTGCCGCGCTCGACGACGGGTCGCACGAAGTACTCCAGTACGGAGTTGCGCTCTCGGCAGGCCAGGATGACCCTGCCTTCCGAACTGCTGTTCAGGAGCGGCTGAATCCAAGCTGCGACTTCGCGCAATGCGGCCTTGACGTGATAGAACTCCACGGCAAATCCCTGCCGCGGCTCACGCTCCATCCAGCCCATGGCGGTCCGCCGCCAATTCTTCAGTTCCTCCAGCGGGACGAAGTGCGGAAGCATGGGCGCCGTGCACTGCAGTTGGGTCAACAGTTCTCCCAGGACCTCAGGGCGAAGCGAGGCGCTCAGACTCCGTCGCACGGCTGTGGATTGGGGAGTCAGTTCACCACTTTCATGCCAGGACGACCACGGCGCAATCGCGAGGATCGACCGCAGGTCAATGTTGAGAAACGCGCTCTGCAAGACGGCCTCGGCGAGGGCTTGCGGAGTCGCCCAAACGAATCCGACCAGCGGAGGGCTCGGAGCATGGGCTTCCACCAGGAGCGAGCGCTTGCACTTCGCGAGATAGCGCTCCCCAAGATCAAGTTGCGTCGTGTCCTGCAGCACGTCCCACTCGCACATGACCGAGGCCGCGCCGCGCGC
>CAZCXL010000189.1:0-5562 GCA_964502625.1 uncultured Planctomycetales bacterium
GCGCAAGGAGCGGTGGTGGTGGACTTGTCTGGCGCTTGGCGCTTGGATCCGCATGTGCCACTGGTGGTGCCGGGGATCAACTCCGCAACGCTCGCGAAGCACCGCGGCATCATCTCAAGCCCTAACTGCACCAACGTCGGCTTTGCGCTGGCGCTCGCGCCGCTGCAGCGGGCCGCGGGATTGAAGAGCGTGATCGTGGTGACGATGCAATCGGCAAGCGGCGCCGGGCGCGCGGGCTCCTTCCCACGACCTCTCGCCGGCAACGTGATCCCTCAATGTGAATCGTTTCTTGAGGACGGGTTCACCACCGAAGAGCACAAGCTGCAGAGCGAGACCCGCAAGATCCTCGGGCTGCCCGCGTTGCCGGTCACGATGACTTGCGTGCGCGTGCCGGTGGAGGTCGGCCACTCCGCCGCGATCCTGGTCGAGACCGAGCGGGATCTCTCGCCGGCCGAAGCCGAGGCTGCGCTGGCGGCGCAACCGGGCGTGATCGTGCATCTCAGCACCGACTATCCGACGCCGCTGGAGACCACCGGCCGCGACGAGTGCTTCGTCGGGCGAGTGCGCCGCGATCCCACGCACTCGAGCCGCCTCTGGCTCTGGCAAGTCGCCGACAACCTCCGCGCCGGCGCCGCCGTCAACGCGGTGCGGATCGCCGAAGCGTTGCGCACGCGAGGGAAGTGATGCGATGGTCCCGGCACACCTTCCCGCTCGCGCTGCTGGCGGCTACGGCAGGTGGCGTGGCCTTGGTCTTGCTCCTGATGATCTTCACTGCACTGGCGATGGAGGTGCGCCTCATCTGGATTCTCCGGGACGGTTTCCCCTACCTGGTCGGTGGTGCAGTGGCTGGGTGCGTCGCGGCCGGCGTGCTCTGGGTGGAGCGTCGGTGCTTCAACGATCGGATCTCGACGCTCTTGGCAGGCATGATCACCTACTACCTCTGCGTTCTCGTCAGTTGGAGCGTCGTGTTGGCCATCGAAGGCGGGCACTTCTTTGCGCAGAGCGGGGGAGGCTTCAACGGCTGGCTCCGCGAGCTCACACAGAGCCTCCCGACGATTCTCGCCATCGCCACCTGGCCCACTGGCGTGATTGCCATCCCGCTCTGCTTCCTGTTGCGTTGGTGGATCGGACGCATCCTTGGACCGTCACCGTCACCGCCCGCTAGGATGAGCGCATGACCGGCCCCGGCCGCATCGTGACGGGGGTGCTCGCACCGCACCCGCCGCACTTGGTCTATGCCGCGAATCCGCCGCAGAACGAGCCGCGCTCTTCGCGCGCTGGGGCGTGGAACGGCCTGTTGAAGGGCTACGAAGCGCTGCGCGCGCGGCTTCTGAAGCGCGACTACGACGTGATCGTGGTCCACACGCCGCACTGGAAGACCACGGTCGGCCACCACTTTCTGGGCATTCCGCACTGCAAAGGCTTGTCCGTGGATCCGATCTTCCCGAACCTGTTCCGCTTCCAATTCGACCTTTCGGTGGACGTGCTGCTCGCCGAGGCCATCTGCGCCGAAGCCGCAGGCGCTGGACTCGTCACCAAGATGATGCGCAATCCGGATTTCCGGCTCGACTACGGCACGATCACCAGCAATTACCTCAGCCTCGGCCATTTCGATCTGCCGGTCGTGGCGATCAGCAGCAGTCGCGTCTATTTCGATTACAGCAACGAGGCCGGAGATCGTGAGATGCTGGCGCTGGGAGCCGCCACGCGCCGCGCGATCGAGAAACTCGGCAAACGCGCGCTGCTGCTCGCCACCTGTTCTCTGAGTCATCGCCACTTCACGCAAGAACCGGCGGACCCTGAGGATCCGGCCTTTGAACACGCCTACAACGCCAACCAGACGCGCTGGGACGAGCACATTCTTTCCCTGATGCGCGGCGGCGAGACTCGCCGCATCGTGGACGAGATGCCCGACTTCATCGAAGGCTGCGCCAGTGAGACGCGCGACGGGTCATTGACCTGGCTCATCGGCGCCATGAGTTTTCCGAAGATCCCGGCCATCGTGCATGGCTACGGCACCGTGATCGGCACCGGCAACGCCATCGTGGAGTGGGATCTGTCATGAGAGGATCCCTGATCGGCGGCTACGTGCTGCCCAACAAGCCGCACCCGCTGCTCGCGCCCGGACAGAACGCTGGTTGGGCGGAGTTACGCGCCGCCATGGAGGAATGCGGCCGTGAGATCGCGCGCAGCGAGGCCGATTTGATCCTCATTTTCAGCACGCGCTGGACCAGCATCATCGGCCACCAGTTCCAGGCGGATCCCGCGCCGGACTGGTGGGAGGTGGATGACGACTTTCACGAACTCGGCACCCTGCGCTACCAATTGCGCATGGACGCGGACTTCGCCCAAGCTTGGTGCGCAGCCGCGCGCGCGCGCGGACTGCACACGCGCACTGTTGCCTACCGCGGTTTCCCGATCGACGTCGGCACGATCACGGCGCTGAAACTGCTGAATCCCGACAACCGCATTCCGGCCGGAGTGGTGTCGTGCAACATGTACAGCGACCGCGCGGAGACCATCGTGCTCGGCAAGGCGACGCGGGACGCGGTGGAACAGTCCGGACGCAAGGCGATCGCCGTCGCGGTGACTTCCTTTTCGAATCGCATGTTCACGGAGTGGATGGATCCCGCCGCAGACCGCATCCACTCGCTCAAAGACGATGAATGGAACCGGAAATTCCTCGAGTTGCTCGGCGAAGGCCGGCTCGAAGACGTTTCCCAATTGGCTCGCGAGTTCACGCGCCAGGCCAACGGTGACTCGAAGATGAAGGCCTTGTGGTGGCTCGCCGCCACCATGGGGCAGCACAACGACTACGCGGGCAAGGTGCGCGCCTACGCGCCGATCTGGGGGACGGGAGCCGCGGTGGTCAGTCTGGTTCCCGCGCCGAGCCGCGCCGGCAACCTCGAATACGACGAAGACGATACCGATCACTATCGCGGCGAGCGCGAGGTCCTTGCGCAACAACCTTCATGAGCAACGAGATCGTCCACGCTGATTCTGCGCCGAAACCGGTCGGCGCCTATGCCCATGCGCGCCGCGTCGGCAATTTGCTGTTCCTCGCGGGCATCGGCCCGCGCCAAGCCCAGACCAACGCGATTCCCGGCGGCCCCATCAAGAATCCCGATGGCACGCCGCGCGAATACGACGTGCGCGCCCAGACTCGCGCGGTGATTGCGAACGTCAAGACCGTGCTGGAAGCTGCGGGCTCTTCCTTCGAGCGGATCGTGAACGTCACGGTCTATCTCGTGGACATGGATCGCGATTTTGCGGCTTACAACGAGGTTTGGGCTGAGCACTTCAGCAACATTCAACCCGCGCGCACCACGGTGGCCATCACTGCGCTTCCCACTCCGATCGCAGTGGAGTTTCAGGTTGTGGCGACCGTCGGGTGATCAAATATCTCGGCTCGAAGCGTTTGCTGTTGCCGGGCATCACCGAAGTGGTGGCGCGCATGCCGCTGGCGCGCAGCGTGGTGGATCTTTTTTCGGGCACCGCCCGCGTTGCGCACGCTTTGAAGGCGCGTGGCTTGCGGGTGGAGGCGAACGACCACAACGCCTACGCCGGCACGCTAGCGCGGGGTTTGGTTCAGGCTGACCGCGAGCGCTGGGCTGAAGAGGCTGCGCGTTGGATTGAACGCCTCAACGCCTTACCGCCGCGTGCGGGGTGGTTCACGCAGGCCTACTGCCAGGAGGCGCGCTTCTTTCGTGAGGAGAACGGCGCGCGCATCGAGGCAATCCGCGAGGCGATCGCCGCAGCCGAGCTCGACCCGGAGTTGGAAGCGGTGCTCCTCACCTCATTGATGCTCGCCGCCGATCGCGTGGATTCCACCACGGGGGTGCAAATGGCGTATTTGAAGGAGTGGGCGCCGCGCTCTTCGCGCACCCTGGAGTTGCGGCTGCCCGATTTGCTCACGCGCTCTGCGGCGGGAGCCTGCAGGGCGCACACACTCGAAGCCGTGGACGCCGCGGCACAACTCTCCGCGGACGTGGGCTATTTAGATCCGCCCTACAACCGTCATCGCTACCGCAACAATTACCACGTCTGGGAGACTCTGGTGCGCTGGGACCGCCCTGCAACCTACGGCATCGTGCGCAAGCGTGACGATTGTCGCGGGCCCGCGAGCCCCTTCAACGCGCGCCGCGGAATTCACGAAGCCCTGTCCGGCGTGATCGAACACCTCGACTGCCCGTCCCTCGTGATCTCCTTCAATGATGAAGGATTTCTCTCGCGCACCGAGCTTGAGGCCATGCTTTCCCGCCGTGGCGTGGTTCAGGTGCTGGCCTCCGCGCATCCGCGCTACGTGGGAGCAAAAATTGGCATCCACAATCCGCGCGGCGAGAAGGTGGGCACCATCGGCCGTCTGGAGAACGTTGAGATGTTGTTCGTGGCGACCCCGCACGGCGTGGCTTTGGAGGGGATTCCGGGCTTTGAGCTCGCCCCTGCGCTGCTTGCGGATTAAGCGAGAGCGCGCAACCCGAGGAAAGCGGCGGCCGCTGCGAGGGCGCCAACCGGCAGCGTGATCACCCATGCCCCCAGGATCCGGCGAATGGCCGCCGCGCGTGCGCCACCGGTCACCGCGCCAAGACCGAACAGAGCGCCGCAAGACACGTGGGTGGTGCTGACCGGCAGGCCGTGCCAAGAAGCCGTGCCCACCAATGCGGAAGTGACGAGGTTGGCGGCGAAGCCTTGGCCGTGGGACATGGAAGTGATGTCGTGGCTCATCGTGCGCGCCACCCGGCGCGCGCCAAGAATGCCACCGAGAGCCATGGCTCCGCCGACGATCGCCAAGGCGTTCCCTCCGTCCATTCCCAATGCAGGCGCGGCCATGAGGAGGGCAGCGATTTTCGGCGTGTCGTTCAAGCCACGCGCGAAGGACACGGCACCTGCGGAAAGCAAATGGGCGCGGTCTACGCTGCGCTGTGCGTCCACGCCGAACACGCGCCCTCGGTATTCCTCGGCGCAGCGCGCGCCATCGGCCACCGTGACTTCTAGACCTTCTCGCAACGCGACCACGCTGCCATCTGCGCGCCGCAATGCAGACTCACGCGGGCCGCCATCCACGCACACGCAAAGTTCGCGCGTGACTCCGAGCTTGCGTCGAGCGCCTCGAAGCGTGGAGTAGAGGAGCGCCGTGCCTGTGAAAGCAAGGACCGGACTGAGGGCGAGCGGCAATAAGAAACCTGTGCCCAGTGCGGACCACGCCACCGGTGCTCCCGCCGCGAATCCAGCCCCAACCAAGCCGCCCGTGAGCGCGTGGGTGGTGGAGATCGGGAGTGCGAGCCGTGTGGCTACGGCGACCGTCAGTGCAGCTCCTGCGCCAACTGCACCCGAGAAACTCGAATCCAACACCAGGGAATCCGGAACCAAGCCATTGCCGCGAAAGGCCGAGAGGAGTCCGTGCGCCAATCCGAGAGAGGCGAGCGACCCGAGCAAGGTCGAAGCATGCACCTGCGAAGGGAGTGACTCATGGGGTACTTGCTCCGGAAGTTGCTTCACGCCGTGCGCGGGAGAGGTTCATTGTGGAAGCACCACATGCGCTCCGCTCGAGTACTGCCAAGT
>CAZCXL010000190.1:0-5531 GCA_964502625.1 uncultured Planctomycetales bacterium
CCTGGATCGTGCCGTACTTGTAGAGGTCGACGTCTTTCACCAGGGTGAAGCCCGTGATCGAGGTCGGGTCGTTGTCGCTCTTGAGTTTGCCGCCCGGAGCCACCAGGCCGAGGTGGGGGTAGGCACCCTGGCTGCCGCCGCCTATGGTCGTCCCTTTCTTGAGATGCACCAAGTTGGAATTGCCTTGACGAGCGTCCGTGGCGAAGGGGCTAATCACGATCATGCCGCCGTTGAAGTGGCAGTTGGTCAGGGTCACGGTCTGGTTGTTGTCCAGGATCACGACTACGGTCTGTTCGTAGGTCAATCCGTTCAATTTCCAGATGTTGTTGCCCATGTTGTGCGGGTTGTTCAGGATCACCTTGCCGGTGCCAGACTGAGCGAACTCCGCCAGGTCCCAGGAGGGCATCACCGAGTTGGCGGTGATGAGGACTTCATCGCCCAGCCACTGATATTCCTCGATGTCCGGGCGGTACTTGTAGAGCGTGCCGTCCACTCCCGTGCAGACAAATTGTTTCACACCATCGACACTCGGGCCGTGACTCTCGGCGTAGTAGCCCACGGCTTCGGGGGTGTACATCCAGTCATCACACTTGTTGGCCTTGTCCACCAGCAACACGTCTCCGTAAACCATGCCGTGCGACATCTTGAAGTCCTCCGCCAACACGATCAGCGCGAGGCTGGAGGTGCCGCCGTCACCAGAGTAAACCTTCATGCCTCCGCCCATCCGGGCCTTGCCTTCGCCGTGATAGCCGTCCACTTGGACTTCATGCACGTCTGCGCCATAGGCGCTCACGTTCTTCAGCGCAGCGGCGATCACGTAACGCGAGCCGTCCGGCAAGTCGTAGCCATTCAAGCCCGAGCCCGTCCAGCTCGGCTCGAGCAACAGTCTGCGCTGCGCGTACTCCAGACCCGACTCAGCGGCGAGTGAGGCTTTCAGCGCGTCGGATCCGTCCACCTGGATCTCGATCTGGTCTTGCGTGGACGTGGTCATGGAGACGGAGACCGCGAACAGCACGGACATCAACATCACCACCAGCAAGAGCACGGATCCGCGTTGGCGGCCGCGAGGAAGAGGATGGAATACGGACTTCATGGCACAAGGCGGGCCCAGCGCTATGCCAGACCCGCCTCATTTGCGGAAGTACCCGGCGCTTCTGAAGCCCGCCGGCCGGCAATTTTTACTCAAGCATCGTGAATGCGCAGCCGCGCGGAGCCCGCGAGCACGGTTTCGCGCTCGCCGTTGATGCTGCCTTCACCGCTTTCGGCGCCGCGGTCGAGGCCCACGGTCCATTGTATGGTGAGGGCGGTCACGACCGTTGCGTTGTTCACCACGGCGGTGGTCGTGCCGAGGTCGAAAGCGCGCACACCTTCGAGCATCCACTCCGACCCCGCGTTGGTGGCGACCGTGAGCGCTCCGGTTTGAGCATCCCATGCATAGGTCACCCAGCCCGGCGACAGTGAGCCGGTGGTGAGCACCTGGACGGTCCATCCCGTCTGCGCGGTTCCATTGACCAACACTTCGGAGGCGTAGCGCGTGTCCTGCAGGATGCGGTCGAGCGCGCGACGCGCTTGCACCTGCGTGTGCATTTGGATGTCGCCTTCGCTGACGACCGCCATGGCCTCGGAGGCGGTGAAGATCGCTGCGTAGAGCAGGATCATGGAAATCGTCACCGCGAGCATCAGCTCGATCAGCGTGAAGCCAGCGCGGCGGAGCGCGTGATTTGCGTGGTGCATTCTGCGTTTCAAGGAT
Organism: uncultured Planctomycetales bacterium; assembly: GCA_964502625.1. Classification (GTDB taxonomy): domain Bacteria; phylum Planctomycetota; class UBA1135; order UBA1135; family UBA1135; genus JAQBVK01. Next base: position 1,751 of record CAZCXL010000190.1, read on the forward strand.
TAGTCCTGCGGTTCAGCCGTGATCCGTCCGGTGAGAGATTCGACCTTCAGCAGCCAGGAGGCATTGCCGGAGACAAGCTGCACTCGCGACTCGCCGCTGGTTCTTCCGTTGGGCAAGAACACCGCGTCGGGTGAAAAGTCATCCACGAGGGCGAAACTGAGACCCACACCGAGAGTGCGCCAACCGTTTTCATCGGCGCCGGGGCCGTCCAGCCACGTTCCGTTCGCGCGCGTCACGCGCCAGGTTCCGTTCGGTTCGTCGACATCCAGAGTGACCGGTTCCCAGGTTCGCACTGCGTAAGAGCGAGCGCGCGCCGCGTCAGCCACGAAGGTGCGAGCCGCGGATCCGCACTGGTCGCGGTCGCTGGCGCGGGGCGCCGCTGCTGCGAAGAGTAGGCTCGCGATCACGAGCACCACCATGAGCTCGAGGAGCGTGAAGCCGCGGGCTAGTGCTCGGCGACGATCCATACGGCCTCCATCGTGGGTCGCTCGCCGACAAGCACGCTAATCTCCACTTGGCGCGTGCGCGAGGCGCTGGCGACTACCTGCGTCTCGGGGTTGTAGTCGTCTACCGGAGTGATTTCCACGTGGATGACGATGCCTTCCGTGCCCGGCATCGCCGCTCCGGTGGCGAGAACAGGAGCGAAGTCTTGGCCGTCGCGAGCGTCGGTGTCCTCGATGCTTTCGCCGAGCGTGAATTCGCGGAACTCGCGAATCACCGCGGAGGCGTCCGCCGCCGCTTCCGTTCCCGTGATGGTTTTCAGGCCAATTTGCAGGGAGAGAATTGCGGAAGTGGCGACGAGCACGATCAAAACCGTGGCCACGGCCACCTCGATCAAAGTGAAGCCCGAGTTGAGTCGAACGCGTTTTCTTTTCATACGGCGAGTCCTAAGCGACGAATTTGGCCATGGTGAGAATCGGGGTCATCAGAGCTACCACGATGAAACCCACCGCTGCTCCGGCGAGCACGACCGTGGCCGGGCCGAGCAGCGAGGTGAAAGTGTTGAGCGCGGCTTGCGTCTCACGCTCGAGGAAAATGGAGGTGCGGCGCAGGCTTTCGTCCAGAGTTCCCGAACTCTCGCCGGCCACCACCATTTGGATCATGGCGGGCGGAAGGTCCTGGCCCTGGAACGCCGTGTAGAGCGGTCGGCCATCGCGGACCACCGCACCCGCCTCTTCCCAAATGCGCTGGAGGCGGGGTAAGTGAGCGACTTGGCGCGCGTGCTCGAGTCCGGTCAAGATCGGCACGCCCGACTCCATCGTGAGCGCCAGAGTGCTTACGGAGCGCGAGAGGTAAGCCTTGAAGATGAAAGTGCCGATCACCGGCGTGTGACTGATGGCGTCAAACATGGCGCCCTTGGCTTTCTTCGACTTGAGGAGGAAGAAGCATCCGATGCCGATCGCGAGCGCGCCCAGGCCAACGAAACCCGGCGAGTTGCGCAGCACGTGACTTGCTCCGAGCACGAGCTTGGTGGACCACGGCAGGAGTTCGGGCTTCTTCATCAAGAGGCTTTCGAACTTGGGGACCAGGAACATCAAGATGCCCGTGGTCATGATCGCGGTCATGGCGAGCAGGAAGCCGGGATAGGCCAGCGCGCCTTTGATCTTGCCGCCCAGTTTGATCTGGTTGTCCAGCAGTTCGATCGAGCGGTCCAGGGCTTCGTCCAAATTGCCCGCTTGTTCGCCGGCGGACAGCAAGTGCACGACGTACTTCTCAAAGCAGCGTGGCAGGCAGTCCACCGCGTAGGAGAGTTGATGCCCGCTTTCGACGATGTGTGAAATGCGGATCAACACCCGCTCCGAAGCGGGGGTGGTCGCGTGCTCGATCAAGCAGCGCAGCGCAGCCATCATGGGCACGCCCGCGGCCAGCATGGCGCGCAACTGGATGAGCAGGTTCAGCGACTCCTTCGGCCGCAGTTTCAACCGTTCGTCCACGAGGGCCGGTCCGGTGGATTCGTGTTCTTTGGCGACTTGGATCGCACCGCCGAGCGACTCGGCTTCTTGGCGTTTGGCGGGCTTGACGAGCATGGAAATTAGTGGGAACTCCCCGCAGCGCGCAGGGCTTCTTCGAGCGAAGTGAGGCCGAGGTTCACGCGATCGAGGGAGTCCTGCAGCAGGCTCACCATTCCCGAGCGCAGCGCCTCGGCGCGAACCTCGGTGGCCGAGGGATTGGTGGCAATGAGGTCCTGGATCTTCGATTCCGCCTTCATCACTTCGAAGACGGCGCGGCGGCCGTTGTAGCCGGTGCCGCGGCAAGACCCGCAACCGGATGCGGCGAAGAGGGGACCGTCTTGCAGTAAGCCGGCGTCGGCGAAGCGGCGGCGGGCGTCCACGGGAATCGTGGCCGGCCGCTTGCAGGAGTCGCAGAGTTTGCGCACAAGACGTTGCGCCATCACTGTGCGCAGGGTTGCCGCCACCAAGAAAGGCTCCACGCCCATCTGAATCAACCGCGTGGCCGCTCCCGGTGCATCGTTGGTGTGCAGAGTGGCCAGCACGAGGTGGCCGGTTTGGGCTGCCTCGATCGCGATGGTTGCGGTCTCGCGGTCGCGGATCTCGCCGATCATGATCACGTCTGGGTCTTGACGCAGGAGGGCTCGCAGGCAGGTCCCGAACGTGAGGCCGGCCTTCTGGTTCACCTGAGTCTGGTTCACCCCATTGACGGTCCGTTCGACCGGGTTCTCCACTGTGGAGACGTTGATTTGTGGCGTGACGATCTTGTCCAACACCGAATAGAGGGTCGTGGTCTTGCCGGAGCCGGTCGGCCCCGTGACCAGGATGAGCCCGTGCGGCTGCGAGATCCCCTCCATGAGCCACTCCAAGTTGTTGCCCTTCAAACCGAGCCGGGAGAGGTCAATCGCTTTTGAGGTGCGGTCGAGGATCCGCATCACGGTTTTTTCGCCGTGCACGGTTGGCAAGGTGTTCACCCGCAGGTCTACGTCGCGATGCCGATCCTTGAAATGGATCCGGCCGTCTTGCGGTAGCCGCTTCTCGGAAATGTCGCAGCCCGCGAGCACCTTGATGCGCGCGGTCAGAGAGGAACCCGGCTCCGAGTCCACGTTGCTGGCGTCCTGAAGCGCGCCGTCCACACGGAAGCGCACCAAATATTTCCCTTCGCGCGGCTCAATGTGGATGTCGCTCGCGCCGCTGATGATCGCGTTGACGATCAAATCATTGAGGCGCTCTTCGGAGCCGACTCCGTCTTCGCTGATGGATTCCGGTCCGCGGCCGCTCGCAGCCAACGCGCGCTGCAGGGCGTCAAGTCCCGCATTGATCGAGGACGGCGGCCCCACCGAAGAGATGACCGAAAGACCGGTGTGGCGGCGGATGGAGTCGGTGGCGTTGACGTCGGCACCCAGTTCCTCGACCAGGTACTTGATGGCCGGCAGGAATCCGGTCGGCGCGTAACGGTGCGAGTTCGCGGCGAAGCCTTCGCCATAGCCGACGCCTGACGCCGCATGCAGGGGGAACACCGCGGGACCGCCGTAGGGAATCGGCGGCACGCCCGACAGGTCCAGGACCTGGCGAATGCCTTCACCAGTGAAGGGCCGGCCAGCCGGCTTCATGGTCGGGATGTTCGGATCGGCGCCGTACGACACCAGCAGCTTCATCGCCGCGACATCGTTGGCATACGCGGCGCGCCAGAACGGCGTCGCACCGCTCTCGTCGACGCCGGCAAAATCAGAGTTGAAGGCCTGGTACCAGACCTTCCGCTGGAGCCGCACATTGGCGTCGGCGCCCTTGTCGAGCAGCGCCTTCATCAACTCGAGGTAGGTCGTGGTCTG
>CAZCXL010000191.1:0-5530 GCA_964502625.1 uncultured Planctomycetales bacterium
TCGTTTCGGACTCGCCGATCTGCATCAATTGCGCGGCCGTGTCGGACGAAGCGCGCGCCGTGGTTGGTGCTATCTCCTCATCCCGCGGCATCAGCCGCTTCCGCTCGACGCGCGCAGGCGCCTTAAAGCCGTCGAAGAGATGCGCTATCTCGGCGCTGGCTTCCAACTTGCATTGCGCGATCTCGAAATCCGCGGCGCCGGCAATTTGCTCGGCGCGGAGCAGTCCGGACACATTCACGCAGTCGGCTACGAGACGTATCGGCGTCTGCTCTCGCAAGCCGTGGCGCGACTCAAGCGCCGCGGCGAAGTCGTGCGCAGTGGACTCGAGCCAGCCTGCGATCTCAGCCTCGGCGTGGCGGCGGCGCTGCCTTCCGGCTTCGTACCTGATGAGGAAACACGGCTCGCGATCTTGCGCGAACTCGACCGCATGCGCGCGCCGGAAGATCTCGACGCCGCGCTCGACGCGCTGCGCGATCGCTTCGGCCCGCCTCCGCCGGAACTGCAGCGGCTCGGCCGACTCTTCCTCCTCAAGCATCTGCTCGGCGCGCTTGGCCTGGACGCACTGCATCGCGTGGACGACCACCTCAACTGCACCCTGCGCGACGCCAAGTCCTTCGAGAAGGCATTACGCAATCTCGGCGCGGATTTACGCGTGCTTTCGGTGCGACGCGCGCTCTGGATGCTGCCCCAAGGGGTTTCCACCCCGCATGAAGTGTTGGACCACGTATACGCGGTGGCCACGGGTTGCTCGGAAGGGCCCGCCACCCGAAAATCGCGCCCCGCAGCCCGGCGCCGCTCCTAATCTGCCCGGATACCCGCATGCACCTGATCCCTCTGCTCCTGCTCGCCTCCTTCGCAGTTCCGACCCAAGAACCGAAGGGCTCGTCGGCATGGGATGGCCTCGCCAACGGCGAGAGCCTGCAGGTAGAGCAAGTGCTCTTCATCCTCAACGAAGAGGTCATCACCCTGAGCATGGTTCAGGAGCGTGGCGCGCGCATTTTGCGCACGAACAAAACCGTCTCGGACCAGCAGGCCCTGAGCCAAGCACTGGCCGACTTGGTTTTCGACTTGATCGCCCTTGAGGGCTTTCGGCGCTTGGGAATGGACGAGACTTTGCTGGAGGCGAACGTCACCCAACACGTGGATCGGCAGATCCTGGGGGCCGGCTCGCGGGCGCGCTTTGAATCCACGTTGCGCGAAGACGGCTTCACGATGACCAGTTTCCGCGCCTACGTGAAGGCCGAGCTCATCAAGCTCACCTGGCGCGGCGTGGTCACCGGAGCACAGCCTTCCCCGCTTCAGGGCACCCGGGCTCGGCTCGACGCAACCCCGGCTGAGATTCGGGCGGAGTTCGACCGGGATCCGGAGCGGTGGAAACAAGGCTTTGAACTTGTCTGGAGCACTCTCCAGTTTCACGACAGCCCCACGGGCTCTGGCCTCGAGCGGGCCCAAACCGTGGCCGACGGGTTGAAAGCCGGCACCATGACCCTGGATGCAGCGAAGGCCGCCAGCCAATCCAGCCAGGCTTCTCGAGGAGATCCGGCGGCGCGCAACTACCGCCCCGAGATCCTCGATTTCTTGCTGACGGCCCAGGCCGGAGACGTCAGCCCGGTAGAACTCATCCCGTCGATCGGCGGGCTCTTTCTCGTCGTCGAGAAGCGCAGCCCGGCCCACGTCATCGGCTTTGCTGAGGCTCAACTCGGCATTGCGGCTGAGTTGAAGAAGCGCAAAGCGGAGCTGGTGGTGGGCACGGCCGCTGAGGAAATCCTCCGGACTTCCTACTCCTGGTTCCCCGAGGCTCTCCAGACCTTCATGTCGGGCTTCTACGGCAAGCCGGTCGGTCCGACCGAGACCGAGTTCTAGGCAGCCCTCCCGGCCCGGATCGCTAGAATCCTGGACGCGGTTCTGCACATTCCTGGCGTTGGGGTGAACCCACCCTCGTCCCGGCCCGTTGAACCCTGTGAGCCATGTCGGATCCGATCCAACCCGTTGACAGCCACGGCTACCGCCCGTGGGACCATCATCAGACCTTCAACGACGTCCTTGCGGAGCAACTCCAGCGGGCGCCGTACCTCCTGGCCTCGGCACTGCTCCACGTGCTGATCGGTTTCATTCTCGCGAGCGTGATGTTGCTCACCCGCGACGAATCCGAAACGCCGACGATCACCGCATCTCTCCCTCCGCCGCCGCCGGAGGTGACGGAGGAAGAGGAACCGCCGCCGCCGCCGCCTGAAGAGGTCGTGGAAGAGCCGGTGGTGCAGGAAGCAGAAATCGAGGAAACCACGGAACAAGAAGCACTCGAAGAAACCGGCGATCCTGACTTCACGAGTGACGCGGCCTTCGACAGTGACTCGTGGAACAATGCGATGGGCCTCGGCGGCGGCGCCGGCGGCAAATACGGCGGCCGCGGCGGACGCGGAGGCAAGCGCGGCGGCAACCCCACCGAGCAAGCGGTGGCCGATGCACTGAAGTGGCTGCACGATCACCAAGCGCCCACCGGTTTCTGGGACTCGGACGAGTTCCCGGTCTACGACATCTATCCGAGCCAACCGCCGAGCGACGGCAAAGGCAATCCGGTCGTGGACGTGGGCCTGACAGGTCTGGCGCTGCTCGCCTTCATGGGCAACGGCAACACGCTGAACGATGGCATCTACCGCGCAACTGTCGCCAAGGGCGTGACCTGGCTGCGCGAGAACCAACGCGATGACGGTTTGTTCGGCGATGAAGTCGGCAACCCCACTCTCTACAACCACGCGATCGCCACCATGGCGCTGGGCGAAGCCACCTACTTCGCCGGCCGTCCGCCGGGTCTGGTGAAGAATCTGAAGAGCGCCATCGCGATCATCGTCAACGCGCGCAACAACTACTCGGCGTGGCGCTACCAACTGGAGCCGAACGGAGACAACGATTCTTCGATCACGGGCTGGATGATCTTCGCGCTGAAGACCGCCGAGGACTGCAAACTCCCGGTGGACAAAGGCGCCTACGACGGCGCGAAGACTTGGTTCGACACGATGGAAGACAAGAACTCGGGTCGCGTCGGCTACGCCTGGGGCGACGGTGGCGGCGGCCAAGGTTCGCGGCCTTCGCGTCCGATCCACCAGATGGAGAAGTTCCCGGCTGAGAAGTCGGAGTCGCTCACCGCGGTGGCGCTGCTCTGCCGCATCTTCATGACCGACACCAGCGTGGTGAAGTCTTGGAAGGACCATCCGCAGTACGACATGATGAAGAAAAATGCCGATCTCATCGCGGCCACGCTGCCGAAATGGGACAAAGACGGCTCGATCGATCTCTACTACTGGTACTACGCAACCTTCGCAATGAACCAGTGGGGCGATCAACACTGGAAGAACTGGGAGAAGGCCATCGGCTCAGCGCTGGTTCCGAACCAACGCCGCGACACCCCGGACAAGAAGGACAACTTCTACGGCTCCTGGGATCCGGCCGACGCCTGGGGCGATGAAGGCGGACGCGTGTACAGCACCGCCACCGGCGCGCTGATCCTCGAGGTCTACTACCGCTACGCCAAAGTGCTCGGCGCTCGCTAAGCCACCTCAAATCCTTCATCAGAAGCCCGGAGCTTGACGGCTCCGGGCTTCGGCGTTTCTCGGCGAACCGCTGCGGCACTTCCCCGTTCTCCTGGAGTGATGCATGCAGACTCCTTCAACGAGATCCTCGCGGACCACGCGCGCCGCGCCCCGTATCTGCTCGCTTCCTGCCTACTGCACGTCATCATTGGATTCGTGCTCGCCAGCGTGATGCTCTTGACGCGCAAGCAGGTGGAGGTGCCCGTGCTCACCGTAGACGCGCCGCTGCCGCTCGCCTTGGTGGATGACCCGCCGCCTCCGCCGCCGCCGGTCACTCCCACTCTTGTGGAAGATCCCAGACTGGTGGACGCGCCGCTCGACGCTGATCCGACCGACTTCGTGGATGCCGGCGACCCGAACATGCTGAATGACTCGCCTTTCGATTCCTTCACAGAAGGGTGGAACGTGCTCGGAGTCGGCGGCCCTCCCGGAGGCAATCACGGCGGTCCTGCGGGTGGCGGCGGTCGTCGCCCGGAGCCGATGGAGCAGGCGCTCGGCGACGCGTTGCAGTGGCTTGCCGATCACCAATCCCCCCAAGGTCATTGGGATGCCGACGCGTTCATGCTCTACGACCGCTATCCCGAGCACGCGCCGAGCACCGGCGTGGGCAACCCGGTGGTCGACGTCGGACTCACCGGCTTGTCCTTGCTCGCCTTCTTGGGCGACGGCAGTACCACGAACAGCGGGCGACATCGCGAGCAAGTGGCACGCGGCGTGGACTGGCTGCGCGGTGTGCAGCGCGAGGACGGCGTCTTCGGGGAAGAAGTTGGCAATCCCACGCTCTACAACCAAGCGATCGCAACGCTGGCCCTCTGCGAGGCCTATCGCTTGGGCGGACGCAGCATCGCGCTCAAGCGGCCTGCGGAGCGGGCAGTGAGCGTGTTGGTGAGGGCGCGCAATCCATACGCCGCGTGGCGCTACTCCCTTGAGCCCAACGGCGACAGCGACACTTCGATCACCGGGTGGATGGTGTTCGCGCTGAAGAGCGCGCGCGAAGGCGGACTGGCCGTGGACAAAGGCTGCTTCGATGGCGCCGCGGCCTGGTTCGACTCGATCAGCGATCCTGGTTCCGGCCGCACCGGATACGCATGGAGCGAAGGCGGCGGCGCAGGATCTTGGCCTTCGCGGCCGATCGGCAAGCAGGAACGCTTTCCGGCGGAGCAATCCGAATCTCTCACCGCCGTGGCGCTGCTCTGCCGCATCTTCATGACGGACGCCAGCGACTTGAAGCGTTGGGAAGATCACCCGCGCTACGCCGAGCTTCGGAAGCAGGCCGACCTGATCCGCGCCAAGCCGCCGCGTTGGGATGACGAGCGCGGCAATCTCGACTTCTACTACTGGTACTACGCGACCTACGCCCTGAACCAGTGGGGCGGGACCGCTTGGAAAGAGTGGGAGAAGGCGCTTGGTCGAGCCTTACTCCCCACGCAGCGCCGCAGCGCCAAGCCGGACAACTTCTACGGCTCCTGGGATCCGGTGGATGCCTGGGGCGAAGAAGGCGGCCGCGTCTACAGCACGGCGCTCTGTGCGCTCATGCTGGAGGTGTACTACCGCTACGCTCAGGTACTGGGCGGAAAGTGATGGAGTCATCCCTAAACCCTTACTGTGAGTGGGGTTAGGTCGATCTCAATGGCAATCCGGATTCCCGCGGAGGAGTGGCGCAAACTTATTTAGACTTAAGGATCGTCTTTTCTTATATTTGGCGGGAACCCCCTCTGCGGGGAACCTCCCATGAAGACCAGCCGATCCATCCTGATTCTGAGCGCCGGCCTCGTCTGCGCATTCTTCGCACTAAGTGCGTGCACCGAGAACTCCGCTGGCGGCAGCGGCCAGAACTCGGGAAGCGTTGTGGCGCTGATGAAGTCCCGGAACCTCTCCGAGGCCGATGTCTCCGCCGCGCTGAAAACCTTCACACCCTCCGGGCGAAAAGACGAGTACATCTC
>CAZCXL010000192.1:0-5511 GCA_964502625.1 uncultured Planctomycetales bacterium
CGGCGTCGTCGAGGCACCAGCCGTTGGTGATCAACTTCATTCCGATGCCCAGGCGGGTGCCTTCCTCGACGAGGCGCGGGCAGTCGCGGCGGACGAGCGGCTCGCCGCCGGAGAGCACGAGGCGCTCGCAGCCCGCGGCCATCGCTATGAGCGCCTCGATCAAATCGCGATCGAAGTGCTGACTGGCACGCGCCGCTAAACGGCGCCTTGGTATTTCAGCCGATCCGGCTCTATTATGTCGGCGGAGGAATGAACATGGATGAATTGACCCCCTGGCTCGAAGGCCTCTTCCGCTGGACCCACGTGGTGGCTGGCGTTCTGTGGATTGGCATTCTGTACTTTTTCAACTGGGTCAACGCCCAGTTGATGCCGAAGCTCGACGGACCGACCAAGCAGAAGGTCGTGCCGGAGCTGCTGCCGCGCGCGCTCTTCTTCTTCCGCTGGGGCGCGGCCTACACCTGGATCACTGGCATTCTGCTGCTGCACCTCGTCTATCACCAAGGCGGCAAAGCCGTGATGATGACGCAGGGCGGCGCGGTGGAAGGCATCCAAGCGCAAGCGCATTGGATCGGCTTGGCGATCATCCTGATCGTGCCCTTCCTCTACGACGCGCTGTGGAAGGCCATGGCGAAGAATGCGCAAGCAGGCAACGCGGCCAGTTTGCTCTTGGTCGTGGCGCTGACTTGGGTGTTCTCCGAGGTGCTCGGCTTCAATGCGCGCACCATGAGCATCCATCTGGGCGCGGCGCTCGGCACCACCATGGCTTTCAACGTGTGGTTCCGGATCTGGCCCGCGCAACGCAAGATCATTGCGGGCGTGGTCTCTGGTCAACCGGCTGATCCGGCTTTGCCTGCCCTTGCCGGACTGCGCAGCAAGCACAACACTTACATGTCGGTGCCGCTGATCTACACCATGCTCACGCAGCACAATGGCGTCACCTGGGGCTACTCCTGGTGGGGCATGTGCATCGCGGTGGTGATTGGATGGTTCACCACTTGGCTGCTGTTCCGCAAGTCGGCGTCCGCGTCGACCGCGGCCTACTAGTCTTTCGTCGCAGGTGGCGGGGCGAACGCCCGGCGCAGGTGAGCGAGTACGTCTCGCTGCTGCTGACCGGAAAGCGTGCCCCGCCACGGCGGCATGCTGCCGATTGTGCCGGTGCGTCCGGTGTTGATCACTTGCAGCAACGCTTCATCGGACTGCGTGAGCGGTCCTGCAGGGTCAGTGAAATCGGCGGCGAGGCGCACGCCGTTGGCAGCCACGCCACGCCCATCCGTTTGGTGGCAGGCGAAGCAGTAAGTCCCGTAGACCCGCGCGCCTGCTTCCGGATCACCCGGCTTGGGCGGCGCGTCCGAATCCTGGCAGGCCGGAATGACTCCGAACAGCAGGAACAATCCCAACTCGCGCAAGGGAGTCATCACGGCGGTGATCATCGCGGCTGCGGCCCGGGAATGTCTCCCTGCGGCGGCGCCACCAGAGCGAAGGTGAGCGAGTCGAAGGAAGTCTCGGCGTCGGCCTTGGTCCACAAACCGATCCGGCCTCCGAGCGGAAAGACGGAATCCGTGGCGCGCAATCGTTCCTTGCCGTCGAAACTCACGGTCACGAGCGAGCCCCGCGCGATCACCCGCAACTCATGCCACGCCGCAGGATCGGTCTCGATCTCCGCGCTGGCGAGTTGACGACGCACACCCTTCTCCACTGCGTAGAGGCGCAGATTCTTCTCGGCCGGATTCCAGCGCGTCACGAAGTAATGGTCCGCATCTTGCGCGCGCCAAACCAAGCCCCCGCCGCGATCTTCCTTCCCGGAGTCAGCGCGCAGCCAGACCGCGAGCTGCAGATCGGCCGGGAAGGCATCGTCTGCGAGCAGTAGGTTGTAGGTGCTGCCGCTGTTGTGCGACTCGGCGAGCTGCAGGAACCGTGCCCCTTGCTGCGCATCCTCCATCTCGGTAACCGCCCAGCGCGCCGGAGTGCCGTCGCCGTTGGTCTCTGCCACGGACCAGCCGCTTGGAATCGTTCCAGACGCATCGTCTTCGAAGGTCCAGAGCCGCATCGGGCCGGCCGCGGGATCTTGATGCCCGCCCGGTCCGGGCGGCGGCGGCTGTTCGTGGCAGGAGGCAAGCATCAACAAAACCGTCCAGCACGGGATGCGCGCATTCATCGCGCCAATTTACCATGATGGAGCCATGGCGCGTTTCCTCGGTTTGGACGTCGGCACGCAAGGCGTCAAGGCCTTGGTGTGGGATGCGGCCACCGCTCAGGTGACGGCGCGAGCCGCGGCGCCTCTGAGTCTGCTGCCGATTCAGCGCCCAGGCGCGGCCGAACAGAATCCGCTCGATTGGATCTCGGCCGTGGAACGCGCGCTCGGAGAGTTGGCGGCCGCGGGAGCGCTCGCACAGGTGCGCGGGATCGGCGTTTCCGGCCAACAGCATGGCTGCGTGGTGCTGGACTCCGCGGACCAACCGATTCGCGCCGCCAAACTGTGGTGCGATACTGAATGCGCGGTTGAAGCCACCGAGATCAGCGCACAGACCGGGCGCGCGGTTCCCTCCGGATTCACCGCTCCGAAACTGCTCTGGCTGAAGCGCCATGAGCCGCAGCACTTCGCGCGCATCCGCGCGGTCCTGCTCCCGCACGACTTCATCAATCTTTGGCTGACGGGTCGCAAGGCGACGGACCACGGTGACGCCAGTGGCACCGGTTATTACGATCCCATTGCGCGCGACTGGCAGGTGCCGAACGGCGCTGAATGGCTTGAGCGCGCCTGGCTTCCGCCGCTACTCAGGCCCGCGGAACCACTCGGAGCTCTGCGCCCAGCGCTCGCGCGCCGCTTCGGATGGAACGAGCCGGTGATCGTCTCGGCGGGCTCCGGCGACAACATGATGTCCGCGCTGGGAGCGGGTGCCGTGACCGAAGGAGTGCTCGTGTGCAGCCTGGGCACTTCCGGCACGCTGTTCGGGCCGGCCGCAGCTTGCCCGCGCGATCCCGCAGGACTCGTTGCACCCTTCTGCGATGCGACAGGCCAATGGCTGCCGTTGTGGTGCACCATGAATTGCACGACGCCGGCGGAAGAAGTGCGCGCGGCCTTCGGCCTGGATCACGCCGCGCTCACGGCCCTCGCCGGACAAATCCCGAGCGGAAGCGGCGGCCTGCAATTTCTTCCTTATTTGTCCGGAGAACGAGCGCCCAACTGGCCGCACGCGCGCGGAGTCCTGCACGGCCTGACGCCCGGAGCTCTGAGGCCCGGCCCTCTCTACCGCGCGGCGCTTGAAGGCGCAGCCTTCGCACTCCGCTTGGGCATGGAACACATGCCCTTCGCTGCGCGCGAACTGCGCGTGGTCGGCGGCGGAGCCAGCAACCCGCTCTGGCGGCGGATTCTTGCGGACATCTTCGGAGCGACTCTGCGGTTTCCCGCCGAGGCCGAGACCGCGGCTCTGGGCGCCGCGCTGCAGGCCGCCGCCTGCGCAAACGGCGCAGAGATCGCTGCGTTCGTGCGACAGCATCCTCCTGCGCTGGACGGTGATTCGGTCGAGCCGCGCGCCGATGCTCCCTTGCAGGAAGCCTTCGCGCGACACAAAGCGCTCAGTGCGCGCCTGTTCGCCGACAAGCTCAAGGCTTGATTGGCAGACGCCAGGTACTCCAATCCGCGAGCGGCGCCGCGCCGAACTGGCGGTAGAAACCTTGGGCGGGCTCGTTCCAGTCGAGCACGGCCCACTCCAGCCTTCCGCAGCCGCGCTCGGCCGCCAAACCGGCGAGGTGCGCCAGGAGCGCGCGGCCGTATCCCTTTCCACGCAGCGCAGGCCGCACGAAAAGGTCCTCCAACCAAATTCCCGGGCGGGCGAGGAAGGTCGAGAAGGTAGGGAAATAAAGCGCGAACCCGGCCACTTCGCCGTCTACTTGCGCGATCAGCGCTTCGGCCGAGGCTTGCGCCCCGAACAGGCCCGCGCGCAATCCGTCTTCCGTGGCCACGACCTCGTGCCCGAGACGCTCGTACTCCGCGAGCTCACGGATCAGTCCGAGTAATACCGGAACGTCTTCCGGCTCAGCGGTTCGAATGCGCAATGCGCTCACGCGGCGATCGTAGCCGCGCGTTGGCCGGCATTGCCGGATCCGCGGGCGTCGGCTGTGCGTGGCGCGGCTCGCCATGCGTGTCCGTCACGGCGCACACCAGGTCCAGCCAGCAGCTCAGGCGTACCAGCACCTCTTCCGCTCCGATTTCCTCGAACAGCCAATGCCCGCGCTCCGGGAAAATCAGCAACTCGGATTGCTCGTAGCGGGCGGCAACGCGCCGCACGACCGAGGCCGGGATCACGCGATCCCGCTCTCCCGTCATGATGAGCATCGGGCTGCGGATCTCCTGCGCATCCACGCGAGTGGCGCGCGCGCGATCCAGCCACCAGAACACGATCTCTGCATAGGCTCGTCCCGATTCCGGAAGCAGCGTGTTCCGAATCTCACTGCGGCGAGGCTCACTCACGCCGTGCAGCAATCCCCAATCGGCAAGCGCGGCCGGCGGACGATGCGCCCGACGCCAGAAGCCTGGCGTGCTGATCACGTTGCGGGTAGCCAACAGATTCTTCCAGCGCACGGCTTGCACGCCCGCGGGCGGCGCCGGCGCGATGAGCACGGTGGCGCGGGTCGGCATGCGCGCCGCCAGCATCTGCGCGAGCAATCCGCCCATGGAGTGCCCGATCAACACGGGTGGCGCATCGAAACCGGCGCCAGCGATCGAGCCGGCGAGAAACTCCGCGTAATCACTCATCGAAAGCCGTCCGAGCGCATCCAGCTCCACGGGCCCTGCGGGCGGGTGCATGGGCAAAGTGGGCGAAAACACCCGGTAGCCCCGCGCTTCCAGCGCGTGGCGCACAGGATCGAGTGTGCGGCCCGTGCTCCACATTCCGTGCAGCAGGACAACCGGCGGCTTGACCATTCCCGGGCCTCATCGGCCCAAGCCACCGGCCACCTTGAGCAGGCCCGTCTACAGTGCGCCGGACAAGGTTCCGGACGGCCACAGCCAGCCGAAAATGCCTCCGGCCACCAGCGAGTAGACCACGCCGTCGAACACGTGCATCATCACGGACCGCGCCGGGTGACTCTTCCAGATGCAGTCGCTGAACACGTTGCTGCAGAAGGCGAGCAACATGCATGATGCGACCAAGCGGAAGACCCGCATGTATTCGGTGCCCGCCGGTAGCGCGAGGGTTCCGATGTAGGCCGTGACCGTCGAAATCGCGAGCACGAGCACAAACCACTTGCCAAGACTCGCGCCCATGCTGCAAGGCCCCGGCGGAAGAATGTTCATGTGGCCCGAAGGGCCGGCATCGCGAAGTTTGTTCCACTCCGGATCCTTCATCTGCGCTTGATCCTTGCAGTGCGGAAACATGTACATGCCCGCCTTGACGCCTTGCGCGCGCAACGCGTTCATGAAGCCCTTCTCGTCCGGGAGCGCGCCGTAGTCGCTCTTGTGATGCGGCAAGACCATCCACATCAGGAAGGAGAGAAAGAAGATCGCGGCCG
>CAZCXL010000193.1:0-5503 GCA_964502625.1 uncultured Planctomycetales bacterium
GCGTCGAGCACGCGAAGCGCGTCGCCCCGTCTCCAGCGAGGACGACGACGTCCTGCCGTCCGCCGGCACTGACTTTCCTGCCGAGGAGGGTGACGCCGATTTGGGCGTTGCAGGCGAACCCGCCCGCTCCGAGGAGGAAGCCTAAATCTTGAGTAAGGTCAAGGTATTCACGCTCGCGAAGAAGTTCGGCTTCAAGTCGGCCGAATTCGTGGACGTATTGAAAAATATTGGCTTCCCGGTGAGTTCGTATCAGGCCTCCGTCGAGGAATGGGACGTGCCCATCATCGAGGAGCGACTGCGGCGTGCCGGACTGCTGGGCGGAGCCAAACCCGCGGCCTCGGAAGGCAAAGCGGGCGCTGACGACGCGGACGCAAACGACACCGGCGAGACCGCTGCACCTTCGTGGGCCGATCTGATGAAGACCGCGGCCCGCGACGCCGGCGATGCCAAGCCGGCAGCCGTCGTGCCGCCGCCCGCGCCTGTTGCCCCGGCACCGACGCCTGCCGTTCCTGCGGGTGGAGCGCGCGTGCTCCGTCCAGCCCCCGGATCCGTGCCGGCCGCTCCGAAAGTTCCGGCCCGGCCTGCGCCGCAACCCCGCCCGGCCGCGGCCAAACCGGCCCCGCCGCGAGCGCCTGCAGGAGAAACTGCTGCTGCTCCCGCGGCGATCACCCGGCATCCCGTGGTTTCCGCGCCTCCGCCGGCCGCGGTTGAGACCGCGCCGCCTGCCCCGGACATCACGCCGGACGAAGCCGCCGATACGACTCCCAGCGCCGACGGCTCTCCCCCGCAGCCGAAGCCGCGCGCTTCCGCAACCCGCGTGGGTCGGATCGATCTGGCCGCGCTCGGACTGATCCGCAATCAACAGGAGCAGAACAAAAAGACCGAAACCTTCACGGATCTGCGCGAGAAGGAAAGCGCACGGCGCCGTGATCTGCGGCAGAAGCAGCGCGAACGCCAACGCGATCGCCGCCAAGGCCGAGTCGGACCGAAGGGCGTCAGCACGATTGATCGCAAGAACGACATCGTGCTCGAACCGCCGGTGACGGTGAAATCGTTCTCGGCGGGCACCGGCATCTCGGTCAACGAGTTGCTCGCGCGTCTGATGGACCTCGGCGTGATGTCCTACATCAACGCAGCGCTTGATCCCGAGACGGTCGAGTTGCTCGCGGCTGAGTTCGAAGTCGGCATCATCCTCAAAGAGGAGACCGACGTCGAGAAGGAACTCCTGGCCGAAATCGAGGCTGCGCGCCACGCCGTGGACGACAGCACCCTCATGCCGCGCCAGCCGGTGATCGCGTTCCTGGGTCACGTGGACCACGGCAAAACCACGCTGATCGACGCGATCCGCTCCACGCGCGTGGCCGCGAAGGAGTCAGGCGGCATCACCCAGCACATCGGCGCCTACGTCGCCGAACTGCCGAGTGGCCAAAAGCTCACGATTCTCGACACGCCGGGCCACGAAGCCTTCACTTCGATGCGCCAGCGCGGGGCTCGCGCTACGGACATCGCGGTGCTCGTCGTCGCCGCCGACGACGGTGTCATGCCCCAAACCGTGGAAGCCGCCGCGCACGCGCGCGCCGCAGGCGTTCCGGTGATCGTGGCCATCAACAAGATGGACACTCCCGGCGCCAATCTGCAGCAGGTGAAAACGCAACTCTCCAATCTGGGCCTGCAACCCGAAGATTGGGGCGGTTCCACCGGTTGCGTCGAGGTCAGCGGCCTGCGTAAGACCGGCATTGACCAATTGCTCGAGCGCGTCTTGCTTGAAGCCGAAGTGCTGGGCATTCGGGCGCACGCGAAAGGCGATGCCATGGGCATGGTGCTCGAGGCCACTCTTGAAAGAGGCATGGGCAAAGTGGCGACGGTCCTGGTTCAGGACGGCACGCTCCGCTCGAAGGACATCGTGCTGGCGGGAACCACTTACGGCAAGATCCGCCTGATGTTCGACCACAACGGCAAGCCGCTCAAGGAAGCGGGGCCGGGCACGCCGGTGCAAATTCTCGGCCTCGAGGAACTGCCGCCGATCGGCGAGAAGTTCTACGTGGTGGACGACGTCAAGGCCGCAAAGAGCGTCGCCGAAAAGCGCGCCATGCTGAAGACGGACAAGTCTCGCCGCGACAAGGCTGCCTCGGTCACTGCGGCCAACCTCTTCGACAAGCTCGACGAATCGCAGTCGAAACGCCTGCGCTACCTGCTCAAGGCAGACACGCAAGGCTCGGTCGAAGTGCTGAAGCAGACCATCGAAGAGTCCGGCAACGAGGAAGTGATCGTGGACGTGGTCCACGCGGGTGTCGGCGGAATTTCCGAAACCGACGTGCTCCTGGCCGAAACGGCCAACGCCGTGATTCTCGCCTTCCACGTGGTGCCGGACGCGAAGGCCCGCAAGGAAGCCGAACGCGTGCGAGTGGACATCCGCCGCTACGAGGTCATCTACGAGTTGATCGAATCGGTGCAGAAGGAAGTCGCGGGCATGCTCACGCCCGAAATGCAGGAACAAGTGGTCGGCACCGCCGAGGTGATGCAGATCTTCCGTTCCTCGCGCTGGGGCAACATAGCGGGCTGCCGCGTCACCAGCGGCGTGTTGCGCCGCAGTTGCCGGGCCCGCCTGGTGCGGGATGGCAAGAAGGTCTACGAAGGCCCCTTCGACTCGCTGCGCCACCTCAAGGACGACGTCCGCGAAGTGGAAGCACCCAAGGAATGCGGCCTGAAGATCCAGAACTTCGAAGACGTCAAGGTCGGCGACCTGATCGAAGCGATTCAGATCTCGGCCGTAGGTGCGGTACCGGTGAGTTCTGGCGCGACGGAACGCGAGGCCTAGTCCGTCCGCGGGCCAGGAATTCAACATGGCCAGCGACAAGCGCAAACGCCAGATCGAGAAGCGCATTCAGCAGCGCATCGCGGAGGTGCTGTTGCGCGACATGAAGGATCCGCGTCTCGGCTTCGTGACGATCACCGGTGTGGAAATCACCAGCGATCTCTCCGTGGCCAAAGTGCGCTGGTCGGTTTACGACCGCACCCAACGTCCGCGCACCGAAAGCCTCTTCCGCCACGCGCATGGATTCCTGCGCACGGTGGTGGCGCGCGAACTGCAACTGCGTAGCGCGCCGCAGCTCGTGTTCGAATTCGACGACGGATTGGAGCGCGCCGAACGGATCGAGGAGATCCTGCGCAAAGTGTTGCCGAAAGAAATACCCGCAGACCCGCCGACCCCGCCTGCTGACGAAGGCGACGGCGCAACGCGCGATGCCTGATCCCGGCGAGGCTCCCCGCCGGCTGCGCCGCGCGGAAGCGGTGCTCGCGCAGCGCACGGGACGTCTGATGGTGGTGTTGGAACGTTGTGCCGATGAGCACAACCGGCAAGCCGTCCTCCGCACGGCGGAAGCTTTCGGCGTGCAAAACGTGGCGCTCGTCGACGCACCGGGCCTGTCGGGCGGAAAGCTTTCGCAAGGAGTAACGCGCGGCGCTGCTGCTTGGCTCGACCTGCGCCGCTATCGGGATCCGGCGGAATGCATGGCGGCGTTGCAGGCCGAGGGCTGGACCGTTTGGGTCACGGAACTTGCGCCGGGCGCCGAAGCCGCACTGCCCGGACGGCTTGCTCCCCTGCCCGAAAAGCTCGCACTGGTCTTCGGTCGCGAGGTGGACGGAGTCAGCGCTGAGGCCATCGCTGCCGCAGAACGCCGCCTTTATCTCCCGCTCGCGGGATTCACCGAATCGTTCAACCTTTCGGTTTCTGCCGCGCTGCTGCTGCAGCGCCTCTTCGATGCTTGCCCCGAAATGCGCGGCGATCTGAGCGAAGCGCAGCGTGCCGCCCTGCGCGCAGTCTGGTACCCAAAGCTGGCCGGCCACAAGAATCCACGGCGTTTTGACCCATGGTTGGCCGTGCCTCCTTCGCCGCTACTCGATTTGCGCGTGGGCCCGGACGTCAAGCTGCCGCGCATGCGCAAGCGCATCGCCCGACGCTTCGGCATGCGTCTGGAACTGAAGAAAACCGACCCGGCCACGGACGACGCGGGATCCTGATTCCCGGCGCTGCGCGCGCGAGCATTTCCTGGGGGCCTATTTGCTAGGATCACGCTCCATGGAGCCGAAGCGCGTGCTGGTGACGGGCGGCGCGGGCTTCATTGGATCTGCGGTCATTCGGCATCTGTTCGAAGCCAGCCGCGCCGAAGTTCTGAACTTCGATGCCCTGACCTACGCGGCCAACCTGATGTCGCTGGATGCGGTCGCCGAGGACCCGCGCTATCGCTTCCTCCGGGGCGACATCCGGGATCCCGCCGCGGTGGGCGCGGCCTTCGCCGCCTTCCAACCGGATTGCGTGCTCCATCTCGCCGCGGAATCCCATGTGGACCGTTCTCTGGCCACGCCGCTGGCCTTCGTGGAGACCAACGTCCTCGGCACCGCAGTCATGCTGCAGACGGCGCGCCAGCACTGGGAAAATCTGGCCGAGCCGGCGCGCAGCGCATTCAGATTTCTCCACGTCAGTACCGATGAGGTGTTTGGCAGTCTCGGGGACGCGGGCGCTTTCCATCCGGACACGCCCTACGACCCCAGTTCACCCTACTCCGCGTCGAAGGCCGGCTCCGATCACCTCGTGCGTGCTTGGGGACGCTCCTTCGGCTTGCCGGTGATCGTCACCAACTGCTCGAACAATTACGGCCCCTGCCAATTCCCTGAGAAGTTGATTCCGCTGATGATCCTCAACGGTCTCGAGGGCAAGCCCATGCCGGTCTACGGTCAAGGCAACAACGTGCGCGACTGGCTTTACGTGGACGACCATGCGCGCGCCATCTGGAGCGCCGCTCGTCACGGCAGCGTCGGTCGCACTTACTTGGTGGGAGGCGGCGCCGAACGCGACAACCTCAGCGTGGTGCGCACGATCTGCGCTTTGCTCGATGAGTTGTGTCCGAGTCTGCCGAGCGGGCCGCGGGAGGGGTTGATTCGCTTCGTCGCGGATCGACCCGGACACGACTTCCGCTACGCGATTGACGCTTCCGCGACGGCCGCCGAACTCGGCTGGCAGCCGCAGGAAACCTTCGAAAGCGGATTGCGCCGCACGGTGCAGTGGTATCTCGACCACCACGCCTGGGTCGAGTCCGTGCGCACGGGCGCCTACCGCGCTTGGATGGAGGACAATTACGCGTGGCGATGAAGCGCAAAGGCATCATCTTGGCAGGCGGTTCCGGCACCCGGCTGCACCCGATCACCCGTGGCGTCTCGAAGCAACTGCTGCCGGTGTACGACAAGCCGATGATCTATTACCCGCTCAGCGTGTTGATGCTGGCCGGAATCCGCGAGATCCTGATCATCAGCACGCCGCACGACACGCCGCGCTTTCGCGAATTGCTGGGCGACGGATCCGATTGGGGCTTGAAACTCGAGTACGCGGTGCAGGAGGCCCCGAGCGGACTCGCGCAAGCCTTCTTGATTGGGGAAAAATTTCTCGCGGGCGCGCCGAGCACGCTCGTGCTGGGCGACAACATCTTCTACGGCCACGGCTTCCCCG
>CAZCXL010000194.1:0-5480 GCA_964502625.1 uncultured Planctomycetales bacterium
TGCCCGTTTGGTCCCCTCGCAGTCCGAACCTGGGACGGGCAAGTGGTTCTACGCCTACCGCGTGGTGATCGCGAACGAGGGTGATCGCCCCGCTCGGCTGAAGAGCCGCCACTGGATCATTCGCGACGCGGACAACCAACAGCGTGAAGTGCGCGGACCGGGAGTCGTCGGTAAGCAACCTCATCTGGAGCCGGGGGGCTCCTTCGCCTACGTCAGCGGCTGCCCGCTGGAGACCGAATGGGGCACGATGGAGGGCTGGTTCCAGTGCGAGCGGGACGACGGCGAGACCTTCTCAGCCCGGATCGGTCGCTTCTTCCTGGCGCCCACCGTTGCCCCGCTGCCGGAACTCGACGCCCTGATGGAAACTCCCGCGCCGCGTCAACCGTAGGACTCGAACTTGATGTCGTAGGAGCCGTCTTCGCGGGCTTCCTTCTTCGTGCGAAAGTCGCGGCTCTCGACCGCTGCCTTGACGCTCTGCACCGTCCCGTCGAATCCACAAATGTAGAAGCTTGTATTGGCGGGAGTGAAGTGCTCTTGCACTGCCGCCTCCGCCGGAGAGGGACCTCCGTCCGGTGCAGGCTGCACCAGGCTCTCGACCCGGCCGGTCAGCCCAGTCCAGCCGGCGTTCTTCGGCTCCTGCGGGCGACTGACCGAGGCCAGGTAATGGAAGTCCCAGCCTTTGCGTCCACAGGCGCGGCTTTCTTTCTCGAAGGCCAGCAACTCCTCGCGGTAGCCCAGCTCTTCCTGGTAGGAGGCGCCGTGGCAGATGACGATCTGGCGCTTCGTCCCATGGCGGTGCAGGTGCTTAGTGAAGGCCATGAAAGGCGCGATACCGGTCCCGCCGCCCATGAGCACCATGCGGCGCGTGTCTGGAGTGCCATCAGGCCGGGTGTGGTCAATCAGAAAAGCGCCCTTGGGATCTTTGTAGGCCAGCCGGTCTCCGACGCGGAGCGGCCAAAGCAGGGTTGTGAATTTGCCCGGGACCGGGCTCCGCGCCCAGCGGATGTAGAGCTCCATGCAATCCTTCTGCTCCGGAGGCGAGGAGATGGAATAGGGTCGCCAGAGCACCTTCCCGGGCTTGTCTGGGTGAGGGAGGCCCAAGGTCAGGTACTGACCCGGGCCGTAATCGGGGATTCCCTGCTCCAATTCGAAGCGAAAGAGGGCCAGGCTGTCGGTCAAATCCACGCGCTCGCGGATCGTGGCAGCAGGGGAGAGGTCAGAACTCACGCCCATGGAAGGTAATGCGGCGGGGCTGGGGCCGTGGAAGGCTTATAGTTAAGGACTAAAATAAGATTTTCCAATCCTCTTGAATCCTGGAAGCGTGCGGGGTTTTTTAGCCGATGTGGTTCACTGAAGGGATGGAGTTCTGCCTGCGTGGGCAAGGATTTCCATCGGATTGCAACATGGCACAAAACTCACCCCTCCGCATCGCCGCTTTGGCGCTCCTCGTCCTTGGCTGCTCCAAGGCCGAAGGACCCAAGACCGGCTACGACATTCAGTCCGAGCGCATGATGCGCTCCGAGGCCGTCTACCTCGCCTTCAACGCAGTCGGAGCGCTTAAGCCGATCTCCGATGACTTGATGAACCTGGAGTTCCCGTCCGCGGGAAGCCGCGGTCTCTTCGAGAATCAGGTTGTGTTCCAAGGCGTGGTCGAGGAGTGGCCCGCGGATGCACGCAAGTTGCACGACGACACGGTGTCCATCCGCAAGTGGAAAGTCTCGGACCAAGTCCAAACTCTTCCCTACGCGGATCTGCACGCCTACGGCAGCCTCTTTGAGCAGGTTGAATATTTCAAAAAAGCGAAGTGGAAACTCAACATCCCCGTGCCGACGTGGCGCGACCCCCTGACCATGCGCGAATGGGAAGCCACGCTCGCCCTCGACGGCAAAGCCAAGCTGAAGAACGGTCACTGGACCAAAGTGGACGGCAAGGCGCGCGTGATGTTCCGCCTGCAGCCCGAGTCCTATGAGGAACCCAATCCTGAGAATCAGGTTTGGAAAATCGCCGAGTGGCGGGTGAACAGCCTGCAAGTGCAGGAGACCACCTCCTGGCTGTTCGAAGACGTGCTCGCAGAAGCCATTCCGGATCCGGCGCAACTCGAGCACGCGCAGTTCAACCTTCACTGGGACAACGTACGCAAGTTCCTGAAGGGCGAGTTCAAGAAGCCCTTCCCGAGTTGGATGATTGCGGCCGGTCCGCTTCACCCCACCGTGTGCGTGGCTGACGTGAACCAAGACGGTTTCGACGACGTCTACCTGCAAGAGCGCGAGGGCGCGAACCAGTTCTTCCTCGCGAACGGAGACGGCACCTTCCGCGAATGCGCCAAGGAATACGGCCTGGATTTTGACGGCAACACCTGCGCGACGAGTTTCGCCGACTTCGACAACGACGGCGATCTCGACGCGTTCGTGGGTGGCTCCATGGGCCGCAGCCGATTGCTCGAGAACGTGAACGGGAAGTTTGTGAACCGCTCGGGCGACAAGATCGCCGAAGTGGATCTTCCCTACAACGTCTCCATGTTGAACGCCGTGGACTACGACGGTGACGGCTTGCTCGACATCTACGTCAGCACCTACGCCTCTTACATGGTGCAACGCGCGATCCGCAGCCTCGGCGGCGCGAAGGACGAGGGCCTGGCCACCGCAGCATCGGAACTCGAAAAAATGATGCTGCCGAGCGAGTGGGAAACCCTCAAGCCGAAACTCAAGGAGATGATCGGCGGTGGCGCACGGTACATGGACCGGCCGGGTCCGGCGAACGTGATGCTGCGCAACCTGGGTGACGGTCGGTTTGAGCGCGCGAAAGACTGCGACGTGCTCCGCCTCTACTACAACTCCTTCGCCGCATCTTGGGCCGACTACGACAACGACGGAGATCCGGACATGTACGTCGCCAACGACTTCGCGGGCAACCAATTGATGCGTAACGACGGCGGCGGAAAATTTACGCCGATGTCTCCCACGCTCAAGACCGAGGACGTCGGTTTCGGCATGGGAGTCACCTGGGGTGACTACGACCACGACGGGATGCAAGATCTCTACGTGACGAACATGTTCTCGAAGGCGAACCGCCGGGTCGTGTCCTTCTTCCTGAAGGACGGCGAGAACTTCGACGCGACTCAAATCGGCGACAACCCGCTCGACCCGATCTACGCCCGGCTCGGCGCCGGCAACACGCTCTTCCACAACAACGGCTCTGAACAGCCCTGGGAGCACGTCTCCGGCATGGCCAAGCCGAAGCTGCTGGTTGAGGCCGGTGGCTGGGGTTGGGGTGCTCTCTTCATGGACATCAACAACGACGGCTGGGAAGCCCTCTATGGTCCTGCTGGCTACTACACCGCTCCGAAGGAACTCGAGATCCAAGTGGACTTGTGAAGTTCTTTCTGGCGCGCTGTCGTGAGCAGCGATCAAAAGACGGAAATCAAAGGACAAGCGGGCGGGCTGAGCGGCGTGCTCATTGAAAGCCGAGGTCTCGGCAAGGGTGCTTCCTTCTCGGGTAACGAAATCAACCATCTATGGCTGAACGACCAGGGCAAGGACTTCACCTACCTCGCCGGCATCTCCGGCGCGGACCACGACGGCGACAGCCGCTCGATGGCTCTGCTCGACTTCGACCGTGACGGCTACCAAGACTTCGTGTTGGCCAACGCCAACCGTCCCACCTTGCAGCTCTACCGCAACAAGATGGGCGACATGCTCAAGCCCGAGCAACGCTCGATCCCGATTTACGTGCAGTTCAAGGGCGGCAACAAAACCGCCAAGCCGAACCTGCAGTGGGGCCCGCGTGACGGCATCGGCGCCAAGGTGTGGGTCGAGGCTCAAGGCCAGCGCTATCTGCGGGAGTACCGCAACGGCGAGGGTTTGGGCGCTCAGAGCTCCACCGTGCTCTCGCTCGGAGTCGGCATGGCCAAGCAGGCCGACCGTCTGACCGTGATGTGGCCGAACGGCAAGCAGCAGGTGATCGAGAACGTGCCGAGCGGCACCCTGGTCACCTTCTTCGAGAATCCGGCGGACTCCCCGAACGGCAAGGGCTACAGCCTCGGCTCACGCGCACCGATCGACCGGGTGAAGCCGATTTCGGAAGGTCACGCGGCCCCGGTCGCGCTGGCGCATAGCCCCGAGTTGGAGCGTCTCATGGCCGGCAAGACCAAGGCGCCGATCCGCATGGTGATGTCGTGGTTCGTGGATTGCTCCGCGTGCAAGAAGTCGTACCCGACCGTGAACGCGGTCCGGGCGGCCTTCGCCGAGGACCAACTCGCGATCTTCGGCTTCAACAACGCCCCGGATGATTCGAAGACCGCAATGGCAGAGGGGATCAAGAAGTTCGGCGTGCGCTACGTCAACCTCGAAGATCGCACGGCCGCAGACGTGACCGCCTTCAAGGCGCTCGCCGAGAAGGTGCTCAAACCCACGAGCGTCAAAGGCAACCTGGAGAAGGCGTCGGCGATCACGCCGATCACGCTCTTCCTGGACGCAAGCGGCAACGTGTTGTACTCCATGTACAGTTTCCCCACGGTCTCGGAAACGGTTAAGATCTTGCACGACCTGGAGGCGCACCACTAACGGATGCCTCCTTCGGGCGGCGTCCATGGCGGGTGACGTTTCCTACTTAGGGGTCCCTGCCGGCATTGCGGGGATCGGGCACAAGGTACCGGACTGGGTGGTCGAGAACGACCACTTCGCCCGGTACCTTGACACGTCTGATGAATGGATTCAGCAGCGCACGGGCATCGTGCAGCGCCGCTGGCTCAGAGACGGAGAGAAGCCGAGCGACTTGTTCGTCGCTGCCGCAGAAATGGCACTGGCCTCGGCCAAGGTCAGCAAGGACGACGTGGACCTGATCATCGTGGGTTCGGTCAGCGGGGACTACACCGCGCCGAGCGCCGCCTGCGTGGTCCAAGCGCGCATGGGCATGCCCAAGTGTGGGGCCTTTGACGTGGCGGCCGCGTGCTCCGGTTTCCTTTACGCCTTGTCCACCGGGACCAGCTTCATCGCCACCGGGAAATACAAGAACGTGCTCGTGATCGGCGGCGAGGCGATGAGCCGCATGATCAACAAGCAAGATCGCAACACGGTGGTCCTGTTTGGAGACGGCGCCGGCGCGGTGCTGTTGCAGCCGTGGGAGGTTTGCAAGCAAGGCTTGGTGGAGGACTTCACCCTGGGCGCCGACGGCGAGGGGATTCCCTTCATCGTGCGGCCGCGTGGCGGGGGAGCCGACCCGATCACCGAGGAGATCGTACGGGCCGGCGAACATTTCATCACCATGCAGGGACGCGCGGTGTACCGCTTCGCCGCGGCGCGCATGATCTGGCTACTGGACTGGGCGATGCGCGGCCAAGATCCGGAGCGGCTGGGGTGGATGATTCCGCACCAGATGAATCGCAGGATTCTCGAGGAGGCCACGCGCCACCTCGGTATTCCGCCCGAGAAGGTGCTGCACAACATTCACAAGTACGGCAACACCAGCAGCGCCTCGGTGCC